>NZ_JBFAIS010000005.1:0-105284 GCF_040654795.1 Streptomyces sp. NPDC050617
GGTTGATAGGCCAGATATGGAAGCCTGGTAACGGGTGGAGTTGACTGGTACTAATAGGCCGAGGGCTTGTCCTCAGTTGCTCGCGTCCACTGTGTTGGTTCTGAAGTAATGACCTGTGTTGTTGCCGGGTGGTTATTTCATAGTGTTTCGGTGGTCATTGCGTTAGGGAAACGCCCGGTTACATTCCGAACCCGGAAGCTAAGCCTTTCAGCGCCGATGGTACTGCAGGGGGGACCCTGTGGGAGAGTAGGACGCCGCCGAACAATTTTTAGCCGGTGTCCCGGACCTTGTGGTCCGGGACACCGGCATTTTTGCGTTCTGAGGCGGTTGTCGTCGACGAACGGTTTGATCCTCGGCCCCGGCCCCGGCCTCCGGTTCCGGTCGTCGGCCGCCTCTGTGTGCAGTGCCGGCGGCTGGGTGTGTGCTGCCCGCTCATGGGCTCAAGTGTTCTACGGCCTTTCGTGTGATCCACGCCACGCCGAGGTTCGTCCTACGTCCTGATGGTCGGTCAGATTAGTTATCTTTCCTTCGCCATTATTCTATTTTCTGCCCATTTGGGGCAGGAGAAGGACGTGGGGATGCCGTGCCCACCACACAGAGAACTGCCCACCGAGACAAGGACCGTCAGCGCCGGCGCATTCCGGCTCCTGCCGCTGCCCGTGGGGGCGGCCAGGAGGCGGCACGGGACCAGGACCGCGGTCAGAGCTATGACTATGAGCGTTTCAGCCGGTTGGCCGGGCCGCTCACCGAACCAGACCGTACGGGTGACGCGCCGTACCGCGTTCGCTATCACAGCCTGCTCGGGCGCGGGGCGCACCGGGTGCGTACCGCGCTGCTGCTGACCGCGGCGCCGATCGTCTCCCTCGTGCTTCTGGTGTGGCTGGTCCGGCCGGATCACTGGGTGCACCGGCAGTACGTCTCGGGCTGGGAGACCGCCGCCGACTGGGTGATGCTGGTCTCGATCGGGCTTCTGGAGACGTTCCGCTTCGTGAACGTGGTCTCCAACGCCCATGCCACGCTCGTGGCCCGCGATCCCGTTCCGGTGACCGCCGAGCCCGGCACCCGGGTGGCGTTTCTGACCAGCTTCGTTCCCGGCAAGGAGCCGATGGACATGCTGCGCGCCACGCTGGAGGGCGCGATGCGGCTGCGGCACGACGGGACGCTGCATGTCTGGCTGCTGGACGAGGGCAATGACCCCGAGGTGCGGCGGATGTGCGAGGAGCTGGGGGTCCGGCACTTCTCGCGCAAAGGGGTGGAGAAGTGGAATCAGCCCAGCGGGTCCTTTCGGGCGAAGACCAAGCACGGCAATTACAACGCGTGGCTGGACGAGCATGGCTCCGGCTATGAGTTCATGGCCTGCGTCGACACCGACCATGTGCCGCTGCCGGAGTTCCTGGAGCGAATGCTCGGCTATTTCCGCGACCCGGATGTGGCGTTCGTCGTCGGTCCGCAGGTGTACGGGAACTATGACAGCACCGTGGCCAAGGCGTCCGAGAGCCAGCAGTTCCTCTTTCACGCGCTCATTCAGCGGGCGGGCAACGCGTACGGGTCGCCGATGTTCGTCGGGACCAACAACTGTGTGCGGGTGAGCGCGCTCCAGCAGGTCGGGGGGTTGTTCGACTCGATCACCGAGGACATGGCGACGGGGCTGGAGATCCACCGGCAGCGCAATCCGCGGTCGGGGAACCGGTGGCGGTCCGTCTACACGCCCGATGTGCTGGCCGTCGGGGAAGGGCCCTCGACCTGGACCGACTTCTTCAACCAGCAGTTGCGCTGGAGCCGGGGCACGTACGAGACCCTTTTCCGGCAGTTCTGGCGGGCGGCGTTCACGCTGTCGCCGGGGCGGATGCTGAATTACGGGCTGCTTGTCGCGTACTACCCCATGACCGCGGTGAACTGGATTCTCGGCGGGGTCTCCTGTGTGCTGTTCCTGGGGCTCGGGGCCTCGGGAATCCATATCGAGTCGCAGATGTGGATGATGCTGTACAGCGATGCCGCCGCGCTGCAGATCGGTCTCTATCTGTGGAATCGCCGGCACAACGTCAGCCCGCATGAGCCGGAGGGTTCTTCGGGGGCAGCCGGTATGGCGATGTCGGCGCTGTCGGCTCCCTTGTACGCGCGGTCGCTGGTCGGCGCGGTGCTGCGGCGGAAGGCGGGTTTCGTCGTGACCTCGAAGGGCGATTCGGCCAGCCCCGACCGGGTCAGGACGTTCTCCACGCATCTGCTGTGGGCGGGCCTGTTCGGCGGCTCGGTCGTCGCTTCCGGGTTTCTCGGCCATACCCATATCGCGATGCGCACCTGGGCCGGTCTCGCCACGGTGATCTCGCTGGCTCCGGTGGCGCTGTGGCTGGTCGCGCTCGTACGTGAGCGGCGTCGGGGGCGGCGGGAAGCGGCGGTGGTCGAGGCCGTACGGACCGAGGCGGGCGGGGCGGTCCAGGCGGATGAGGGGAAGGCCGGCGGCGGTCGGGTTCCGGCTATGGCCGGGCGGGCGGGGCGAGAGGAAAGAGCAGCAGGAAAGGGAGGAGCGCAGTGAAGTACCGTCCCAGTTCACGCACGCGGAAGCTGGCGTTCGGCGCGGCGGCCGTCGTGGTGCTCGGCGGCATGAACGCCCCGGCCGTCTATGGTTTCGCCGAGAGCGCGTACCACGACTACACGATCAACAAGCCCGAGTACATGGCGCGTTACGGCCACTGGGACCTGGTCGACGTGCCGGAGAAGTACCGGATCAATTCGATCCACGCGGCGCTGCTGCACACCGGGAAAGTGCTGATGATCGCCGGTTCCGGGAACGACGAGAAGAACTTCCGGGCGGGCACGTTCCAGAGTGTGCTGTGGGATCCGGTGAAGAACACGTTCAAGGAGATCGACACTCCGAAGGACATGTTCTGCGGCGGCCACGCCCAACTCCCCAATGGCAACCTCCTCGTGGCGGGCGGCACCGCGCGGTACGAGAAGCTGAAGGGCGATGTCACGCGGGCCGGCGGGGCGATGGTCATCAAGAACGAGGACCCGGACGCCCCGAAGACCTTTCCCAAGGGCACGGTGTTCCGGGGGCCGGGCGGCAAGGAGTACGTCTCGCAGCTCAATGTCCTCGTCCCCCGTGCCGAGAAGAAGTTCGCCGGGCGCGGCAAGGGGAAGCGGGCGAAGGGGAAGGTCACGGTCACCGCCGGGCAGGCCCGCGTTTTCGTGGAGGCCGTGCGCAAGGGCGAGAAGGGTATTTCGAACGAGGCGGCGCAGTACGAGATCGTGGGGGAGAAGGGCGCCGACGCCCGTAACCACTACGGTCTGGCCACCAAACTCGGCCTGGACAAGAAGGACTTCCAGGGGCTGAAGGAGGCTTACGAGTTCGACCCGATCGCCGAGCGGTACATTCCCGTCGACCCGATGGCCGAGGCCCGCTGGTACCCGACTCTGGTGACGCTCAAGAACGGCAAGGTGCTGGCCGTATCCGGGCTCGACGACATGGGCGAGATCATTCCGGGGGACAACGAGATCTACGATCCGAAGTCCAAGAAGTGGTCCGAGGGCCCGCACCGGTATTTCCCCACGTATCCGGCGCTCTTTCTGACCAAGGGCGGCAATCTCTTCTACTCGGGTTCGAACGCGGGTTACGGCCCGGCCGACAAGGGCCGGCGGCCGGGGCTGTGGAACCCCGACGCGAACACCTTCAAGCCGGTGCCGGGGCTGCGCGACAGCGATCAGACGGAGACGTCGGCGTCGGTGCTGCTGCCGCCCGCCCAGCGCCAGAAGGTGATGATCTTCGGGGGCGGCGGCGTCGGCGAGTCGCACCGCTCCACGGGCCGTACGGCCATCGCGGACCTCACGCAGGACGATCCCGTCTTCCGTCCCGGTCCCGGTCTCGGGCGGGGCACTCGGTATTTGAACGCGGTGCTCGCGCCGGATGACTCCGTCTTCACCACGGGCGGTTCGAAGGACTACCGGGGCAAGGGCGCCAGCGACATCCACAAGGCGCAGTTCTACGACCCGGCGCGGCGCTCGTTCCGGCCGGCGGCCGATCCGGCGGTGGGGCGGGACTACCACTCCGAGGCGATGCTGCTGCCGGACGGCCGGATCGCGGTGTTCGGTTCCAACCCGCTCTTCGCGGACCGGGCCAACACGGCCGTCGCCGAGTTCGAGAAGCGCATCGAGGTCTACACCCCGCCGTATCTGTACGGGCGTACGCGGCCCGAGCTCGGCGCGGGGACGACCGAGGTGGAGCGCGGCGGCTCGGCGGAGTTCGCCGTTCCGGCCAAGGCTTCCGTGCGGACGGCGCGGCTCATGCGGCCCAGCGCGGTCACCCACGCCACCGACGTCGAGCAGCGCTCCATCGAGCTGGCCTTCGAGCGGCACGGCGGGCGGATGAAGGTGACGGTGCCGCGCGACCGGGCGCTGGTGCCGCGCGGCTGGTACATGCTCTTCGTCACGGACGGGCGGGGGACGCCGTCGAAGGCCCGGTGGGTCCACGTGCGGTGACGTTTCTCCAGAAGGGAGAGCGGAGCGGGCGGCCCCTCGGCGGGCCGCCCGCTCCGCTTTCGGCTACGCGCGGTCGTCCGCTCCGCTTTCGGCTACGCGCGGTCGTCCGCTCCGCTTTCGGCTACGCGCGGTCGTCCGCTCCGCTCTCGGCTACTCGCGGTCGTCCGCTCGTCGGTCCGGGCCGCCCGCGTCCGGCTCGCCCATCGCCTCGCGCGCGAGCCCCAGCGCGTACTCCGTCCACCACTGCCCCGCGGGCGGGCCGCCGCGGCACGCGCCGTCCGACTCGCCGGGGCGCTTGATCCACAGGTACGCGTCCACGGTCGGGCTGCCGGTCTTCGTGGTGGGCGGCGTGCCCAGGGCGCGGCCGGGGGGATTGCACCACGGCTCGGCGTCGCCGCCGCGGTTCGTGTGCTCCTGCACCGGCCCCTTGCCGTTGCGGCTGGTGTCGATCACGTAGTGGGCGCCGCCGAGCGCGGCGGAGAGCCGGTTCCCGTACTCCTGGCTGGCGCGGGTGGTGTGGAAGCTGGAGACGTTGAGCGCGAAGCCGTCGGCCGACTTGACGCCCGCGTTCTTCAGCGCGTCGGCGATCTGGCCGATGTCCCGGATCCACCCGGCGTTGCCCGCGTCCACGTACACCGCCGCGCCGGGCCGCGCCTTGAGGGTGCGGACGGCGTCGGCGAGCAGCGCGCGGCGGTCGGAGCGGGAGCCGGGGGCGGGGCGGAGGCCGGCCGCGGAGCCCGATTCGGTCGTGGCGTCGACTCGGGACCGGCCGTCGCAGCCGGTCGCGGCCTGCGGCACGGCGTCCGGCTCCAGGACGACGACGGCCCGGCGGCCGCCGATGCCGTCGGCGATCCGGCCGACCCACTGGCGGTATTCCTCGTCGCTCGACGCGCCGCCCGAGGAGTACTGGCCGCAGTCGCGGCCCGGAATGTTGTACGCCACGAACACCGGGACCTGCCCGGCGAGCGTCGCCTCCCGGGTGGCGCGGCGCACCCGTTCCGCCGGGTCCCGTTCGGTGAGCCAGACGGCCGTGGGCTGGTCGGAGATCCGGCGCAGCAGTGCCGCGTCGCTTGCCCGGCCGCGCTTCTCCACCATGCGGGTCTGGTGCAGCGCCTCGCTCCGCGGGTCGATCCAGAAGGGCGAGTACTGACCGGCGGGGGCGCTATTGGGGACGGGGATGGTGGCGGGGGCGGCCCGCGCGTTGTGGCCGGACGCCCAGCCGATCGCGGTCAGCAGCCCCAAGGACATCAGCAGCCCCGAGGCCGCTCTTGCGGAGCGGGACCGTCCGCTCGCGCGCTGCTCGGTCATGGAATGCCTTTCGCTCGCGCCCCGGTGACACCTCGGCAACCGGCCGACCAGACAAGGTTTGCCGCTGACGGGGCGTCATGCCGCATTTTGCTGGGCCGAACGGGGCGGCGGGCCGGCGCCGAGCCGACGGTCCGTCATGCCAGGCGCGGCAGGTCCGCGGCGGTGACGCGGCCGAGGAGCGGTTCGCCGCGCAGGCAGCGGGCGACCTCGTCGACGGCGTACGCGCCGAGGCGGCGGGCCTCGCTGCCCTGGGCCCCGGCGATATGCGGGGTGACCAGCACATTGGGGAGGGCGGGCAGCGGGTGGCCGGCGGGGAGCGGCTCGGGGTCGGTGACGTCGAGGAACGCGTCGAGGCGGCCGGCGGCGCACTCGCGGGTGAGGGCGTCCGTGTCGACGAGGGGGCCGCGCGCGGTGTTGATGACCGTGCCGCCGTCGGGGATCAGGGCGAGCCGCCGGGCGTCCAGCATGCGGAAGGTCTCCGGGAGTTCGGGGGCGTGGACGGTGACGATGGAGGAGGAGCGGCAGAGCTCGTCGAGGGCGACCGGCTCCGCGCCGAGCCGCGCGGCGTCGTCCTCGCGTACGTACGGGTCGTGCAGCAGGAGCCGGTGGCCGCGGCCGGAGTCGCGGAGCCGGGCGAGGACGAGGCGGCCGATGCGGGAGGCGCCGATGACGCCGATGGTGCGGCCGTCGGCTCCTTGGCGGTCGCGGAACGCGGGTCGGCCGGCGGGATGGGCGGCGGCCGCCGGCAGGGCCTTCTTCGCGGCCAGGACGACGGCGGCGAGGGTGAAGTCGGCGACCGGCCCGGCGTTGGCTTCGGCCGCCGACGAGACGATGATGCCGCGGTCCCAGAGCGCGTCGCTGACCAGGTCTTTGACCGAACCGGCGGCGTGCAGCACGGCCCGTAGCCGGGGCGCGTGCGCGAGGACGTCCGCGGTGAGGGCGGGGCAGCCCCAGCCGGTGACGAGGAGGTCGGTGCGGGCCAGGACCGTACGGGCCGCCGGGCCGTCCAGCGGTCCGGTGAGCGGCTCGGGGTGCAGCTCGGTGAGGCGGGCGAGGCGGGCGCGCAGCTCCGGCGGGAGTACGGCCTCGGCCTCGTCGGCGCCCATGGCCATGGCGGCGGTCGGTCGTTCCGGCACGCGCGTCCCCTCGGGTGACGGCGGGCGGTTCCCGCCGGGCGGCCGGAGGCTATGGGGGCGGCGGGGGAGCGGGCAAGGGGGCCTGGGCGCGTACGGGGGCGTGCGCGGGGAACCGGGAGCGCGCGGGGCGGGAGAAACCGGCTTTACCGGGGCGGCGGGGCCGGGCGACGATCTGCTGATGGAGTACACCATCAGACCCATACGCCCCGAGGAGTGGGCGGAGAGCAAGGCGCTGCGGCTCGCCGCCCTCGCCGACCCCGACGCCTCCGTCGCCTTCGTCACCACCCTCGCCGAGGCGAACGCCCGCCCCGACGGCTACTGGCGGGAGCGCACCCGCGAGACCGCCGCGGGCGACACCGCGCTCGCCTTCGTCGCCGAGAGCCCGGACGGAGAGTGGGTGGGCACCGTGACCGCCCAGGTCGAGAAGCCGGACGGCCCGGACGCGGAGCACATCTTCGGCGGGGCCCCGACCGCCCCGCAGACGCAGTTCATCGGCGTCTACGTACGCCCCGAGCACCGGGGAACCGGTCTCGCGCGGGAGTTGGTACGGGCGGGGGTCGAGTGGTCCTGGTCCCTCGCGGACCCGCGCATGGAGCGCGTACGCCTCCACGTCCACCAGCGGAACCCCCGGGCGCTGGCCTTCTACCGCAAGCTCGGCTTCGAGCCGACCGGGAGGACCCCGGACATGCCGGGCCGGCCCGGGGAGCACGAGTACGAGCTGGCCCTGCCGCGGCCGGAGGCGTGAGCGGCGCGACGCTGCCCCGTGTGCTGGGGCGGGCGGGGCGCGGGGCCGGATCGTGGGCCGTGGACGCGGTGATCACGGCCATCGTGCAGGCGGCGGTCACGATCCCCTTCGTGGTGCCCCGCGCCGCCGACGTCCCTCCCGCAACTTGGGCGGCGTACGGGGTGACGACGCTCTCCGTGCTGCCGCTGCTGTGGCGGAGCCGCGCGCCGTTCACGGTGCTGGTGGGCATTGTGGTGGCCGGGTTCGCGTACGTACCGCTGGACGGGCCCGGCCAGCCGCTCCCGTACAGCCCGCTCGTCGCAGTCTTCACCGTCGCCGCCGAGGCGGGGCGGCGGCAGCGCCGGGCGGCGCTGCTGCTGAGCCTGCCGCTGGTCACCGTCGGCACGGCGCTGCACACCGACACCGCCCGCGAGTACCTCTTCGCCTTCTTCGTGTTCGCGGCGGCGTACGCGCTGGGGGCGCTGACCCGCGTCCGGCAGGCGTACACCGCCGCGGTGGAGCAGCGGGCGGAGGCGGCGGAGCGGGCGCGGCGGGCGGCGGCCGAGCGGGCGGCGGAGCGGGAACGGGCCCGTATCGCGCGGGAGATGCACGACGTGCTGGCGCACGCCGTCAGCGTGATGGTGGTGCAGGCCGAGGCCGGGCCGCTGGCCGTACGGGCGGACCCGGACCGGGCGGAGGCGGCGTTCGACGCCATCGCGGACGCGGGGCGGGACGCGATGACGCAGCTGCGGAGGATGCTCGGCGTCCTCAAGGACGAGGCCCCCGAGGACGGAGCGCGCTCGGCACGCGTCCCGCAGCCCTCCCTCGCCGACCTGCCGGAACTGGTGGAGCAGGTGCGCCGTACGGGGCTGGAGGTGGCGCTGGAGACGGTCGGCGAGGCCGCGAGCCCGTCGGCCGATGTGCAGGTGACGGCGTACCGCGTGGTGCAGGAGGCGCTGACGAACGTGCTGAAGCACGCCGATGCCGCCGCCGCGACCGTACGGCTGGGCTGGGCGGCGGACCGGCTGACGATCACGGTGACCGACGACGGGACGGGCGGCCCCCGGCCTCCCGGGCGCGCTTCCGGGCGTACGGGCCAGGGCCTGATCGGCATCCGTGAGCGGGCCGCGGCCCATGGGGGAGCGGCGACCGCCGGGCCAGCGCCGGACGGGCGCGGCTTCGCCGTTGCCGTCGGCATCCCCCTCGTGATCTCCTCCCCGGTGGGGGTGGGGTGATGACGATCCGCGTGGTGGTGGCCGACGACCAGGAGCTGGTGCGCGGCGGCTTCGCCATGATCCTGGCCGCGCAGCCGGACATCGAGGTGGTCGCGGAGGCCGGGGACGGCGTCGAGGCGGTCGCGGCGGTGCGGCGGCACGACGCCGACGTGGTGCTGCTGGACGTCCGGATGCCGCGCATGGACGGCATCGAGGCGGCGCGCACGGTGTGCGCGGAGACCCGGTGCAAGGCGGTCATGCTGACCACCTTCGACGAGGACGAGTACGTCTACGAGGGGCTGCGCGCGGGCGCGAGCGGCTTCCTGCTCAAGGACGTGCGGCGGGCCGATCTGGTGCACGCGGTTCGGGTTGCCGTCGAGGGCGATTCGCTGCTGGCGCCGTCGGTCGCCCGGCGGCTCGTCGCGGACTGCGCGGCGCGCGGCCCGCGCCCCGGCCCGGGGGCCGACCGGCCGCTGGACGTGCTGACGTCGCGGGAGCGGGAGACGCTCGCGCTCCTCGGCCGGGGGCTGACCAACGCGGAGCTGGCGGCGGAGCTGGTGGTGAGCGCGCACACGGTGAAGACGCATGTGAGCAATGTGCTGACGAAGCTGGGGCTGCGGGACCGCGCGCAGGCTGTGGTCTGCGCGTACGAGACGGGGCTGGTCGCTGTCGGGGAGGGCTACCGGGCGTAACTCCCTCTGGGGAGGGGGCCCGCGGTCGGGGAGTTCGCTCGCTCCGGCGATTCGCCGGGGGGCCGCGGTGAACAGGATGGTTCCCGTCCGCAGGAACCGTTCCGCGCAGGGGAGCCGCCTTATGAGCCGTAGCCGAATGAGCCGTAACCGAATGAGCCGTCGCCGATTGAGTCGCAGTCGTTCGAGCCGCAGTCGTTCGGCCCGTAGGAGAATCGCCGTCGCCGCCCTGGGGCTGGTCCTCATGACGCCGGCCGTCGCCTCGGCGCAGACCGGGCGGGCGGCGGCCCATGCCGGTACGTCCCCGGACGCCGCCGCGCTGCGGGCGGCGATCGCCGGGCTGCCGGACGCGGACTCCACGGCCGCGCTCGTACGCGTCGGCGGTACGGGCGGAAGCTGGCGCGGCGCGGCGGGCGAGACCGACCGGCGGACGCACGCCGCGCCCAGGGGCGACGAGCGGTTCCGCGTGGGCAGCGTCACCAAGACGTTCACGGCGGCCGTGGTCCTCCAGCTGGTCCACGAGGGGAAGCTGGCGCTCGACGGCACCGTGCAGCGGTATCTGCCCGGCCTGCTGCCGGCGCGCTACCCGGACATCACGGTCGCCCAGCTCCTCGACTACACGAGCGGCCTGCCGAGCCCCGGCCTGCCCTCCGGCTTCGGCTGGCAGAAGGCGCACCGCTTCACGACCTGGGGGCATCGGCACCTGGTCGAGCTGGCCGTCCGCCAGGACATGAAGTTCGCGCCGGGCACCGCGCAGGACTACTCCAACATCGACTACAACGTGCTGGGGCTGCTGATCGAGAAGGCGACGGGGAGTTCGTACGAGCGGCAGGTGCGGGAGCGGATCATCGAGCCGCTGGGGCTGCGCGGCACGTACAGCCCCAGCGACGATCCGAGGCTCCACGGGCGGCACACGCACGGCTATCAGGCGGTGCGCGGCAGGTTCGGCGACGCGCGCCTCCTGGACATGACGGACTGGAACCAGTCCGTCACCTGGGCCTCCGGGGACCTCGTCTCGACCGCCGGCGACCTGGAGCGCTTCATGACGGCGCTGTTCAGCGGCGCGGTCGTGCCCCAGCACGAGCTGAAGTCCATGTTCACGGTGCCGCGTGTGAAGGAGTACGGGAGCGAGGGCGGCAGGCCGGCCGTCCACTCCAGCGGGCTGACCCGGGCGAAGCTGCCGGACGGCACGGAGGTGTGGGGCAAGTCCGGCGCCCGGTACGGATACAACGCGGGCATCGCCGCCACCCGCGATCTGCGCCGCACCCTCGTCTACTCCGTCAACTCCACCGACGGCAAAGGCGAGGAGGCGAACCCGGCCGTCGGGAAGATCACCGCAGCCGCGTTCGCTCACGTCAAGGCCGAGTCCGCGTCCGGGGATGGGGCCGGGGGTGGAGGGAGCAGCCGCAGCCGCCGCTGATTACGGTGTCGGCGGGGGGCGGCGCGGCGGCGGCGGCTTTTTCGACGGTGGCCAGCAGGCGGCGGCGTTTCGCGGCGCCGATGAGCCGGCCGCGCAGGACCACGGAGTCGATCTTCCGGGTGTTGCGGATGTCGTGCAGCGGGTCGGCGTCGAGTACGAGGAGGTCGGCGGCCCGGCCCTGTTCGACGGTGCCGGTGCGGTCGCCGAGGCCGAGGAAGCGGGCCGGGGTGCGGGTCGCGGACTGGAGGGCCTGCATGGGGGTCAGTCCGGCGTCGACCAGGAGGTTCAGCTCGTCGTGGAGGGCGAAGCCCGGCACCGCGTACCCCGTGCCGGTGTCCGTGCCCGCGAGGATCGGCACGCCGCAGCGGTGCAGCTCGGCGACGAGGCGCAGCCGGTGCGCGTAGGCCGTCCGGACCAGCTCGGCCTGGCGGGCCGTGCGGCCGCCGATCAGGGCCTCCAGGATGTCGGGCCAGGCCGCGGTCATCCAGCGCGGCAGATACGTCCACTCGGGCGCGTGCGAGGGCAGTTCGCCCGGCCGCTCCAGCATGTGATGGACCGTCAGCGTCGGCGTGACGTGCGTGCCCTCGGCGGCCAGCCGGTGGAAGAGGGACCTCGCGCGCTCGCGGTCGTAGGACCGTACGGCCTGGCCCTCCAGTTCGTGGATCTGCTGGAACCAGCGGTGGTAGCGGTCCAGGCTGCTCGGCACCGGTTCCAGGCGGACCTCGGCGAGGCCGCGGCGGATCTCCGTCTCCTGCTCCCGCGAGGCCGTCGACAGCAGGAGCGCGTGCAGGTGCTCGATGCTGCGCTGGCCCGCGCCGCTCGCCTCGGCGACCGGCACGGCGTCGGGGCAGTGCCCGGCGAACGGTATGCCCAGGCGGCGCGCCTCGTCCGCGACCGCCAGATACGCCCCGCGCGAGAGCCGGGAGTAGACCTTCACGAAGTCCGCGCCGTCCGCCTCGGCCCGGCGGACTGCCTGGCGGGCGGCGTGTTCGTCGCCGGCCAGGAGGACGGAGCCCGCGTCGTCGGCCCACAGGGACGGCGTTCCGTCGACCATGGCGCTGCCGATGACCCAGCGGGGGCCGAGCAGCTCCCCGTCGTCGATCTTCCGCCGCCACTCGTGGTGCAGCGGCTCGCCCCACATCTCGCGGACCGTCGTGACGCCGGCGAGCGGGTAGAGCGGCGGGGCGATCTCCTCCAGGGCCGGGCTGTGGACGTGCGCGTCGATCAGGCCGGGGATCAGGTACTTGCCGGTGAGGTCCGCGGTCCGTACGCCCTCGTCCACCGGGACCTCGGACGACCTGCCGACCGTCGTGATCCGGCCGCCTTCGACGAGCACCGTCATGTCGCGGGCGGGCCCGGCGCCGGTGCCGTCGATCACTGTGGCGTGCGTCAGCGCGAGGCGCTCCGGGGCGCCGTTGCCGGATTGTTCTGACACTGGGGGTATTTCGGTGGACATGGGCTCCGCTTTCGCCGATTGCCGGGTGATGCTCCGACTCTGGCGGAGTCCGGCGCGCGAAGCAGTGGGGGCAGCAGGCGGATCAAGGGTGCTGTCAGTGCTACCGCGTCAGGGCGCGGTGCGGCCACCGGGCGCGGGCCTGCTCCTCGGAGCGCATCAGGGCGAGCGTCACCAGCCCCTTGGCCGCGCCGTCGGCGAGCAGGTCCGGCAGCGCGGGCAGCGGGGCGACGGCGGCGACGTCGTCCAGCACGCACGTGAGTGGTGGGTCGAGCCGACCGGCGGGTGACCGTTCGGCCACGCTCCGGCCGTGCTCGACCACGCTCGCGGCGAGTGCGGTGAGCAGCGGCATCGCACCCGGGTGGGTGCGAGGGTCCTCAATCGCCTCACCCACAACGTAAAGCGTGCCCGTTTCCGCGATGAATGACTCCAACGCGAGCGAATCCGCGCGATGTGCGGTGCACGCGTCGCGGATATGGATCGAGGAGAGCGCCGCCAGGGCGCGCGCCACCAACTCCTGCGCCTGGTCGCGGCGGTCCGGGTGCCCGGTGAGCGTGGCCTCCAGTTCGCCGGCCGCGCCGGTCGCCGCCTTGGGGTCGGTGCGCAGGATGCGTACGGGCTCGTGCGCGCCGTTCCCCTGTGCCCAGCGGTGTACGAGCCGGAAGGGCCGGCCGCCCACGGCGGCTGCGTGCAGCCAGCAGCGCAGCAGGGTTTCGGCGGCCTCGGCCGTCGCGGAGTCCAGCGAACCGGAGGGGCGTACGGGCGCCAGGAGCGCGGCGGCGCGGGCGGCGGCCGTCCCGCGGGACTCGCAGCCCTCGGCGGGGTTCCAGCGCAGCCGGTCCGGGGTGTCGAGGAGGTGGCTCGGGTCGAAGGCGTGCGTCGGGCCGAGCTTGGCGCGCGAGTCCTTGGTGTCGGCCCACAGGGCGGGGTCGCTGGTGACGACGAGGACGGGGCCGGCGGCTTCGAGGACGGCGAGCATGGCGGCGTCGCCGTGGGAGGTTCCGTAGCGGAGGCTGGGCGGTGGGGCGGCGGCGCGGGGGGCCGGGACGGGTGCGGGTGCGGGTGCGGTGTAAGGGAGGCCGGGGAGGCCGCTGTCGGGGGCGGTGGCCGCGGGGGCGGGGCGGGGGTTCTGTGGAACGGGTGCGTCCGGAACCGCCGTCGGCGTTGCCGTCTCGGGTGCGGGTGCGGGTGCGGGTGCGGGTGCGGGTGCGGGTGCGGGTGCGGGAGCGGACGCGGACGCGTGTGCGGACGCTGGAGCGGGCGTCTCGGCCGGTGGTGTGGCCGCCGCAGCCGCCTCGTACGGAGTCTCCACGCCCGTAGCGGCAGGAGCCCCGGCCGCGCCCGCCGCCCCCGTAGCGGCAGGAGCCCCCGCCGCGCCCCCCGCCGCCCCCGTTGCGGCGGCCCGTGCCCGGCGCTCCCTTCGGACCGCCTTCCAGCGCGCGTACGTCCCCATCGCGAAGATCGTCAGCACGGTCAGCAGCATCAGCTCGCTGATGAGGACGCCCCAGAACAGCCCGTATCCGGAGAGGGAGTCGTGCGGGGCGTCCGGCCAGGCCGTGGCGAGGTCGTGCGGGGCGGCCAGGAGGCGGCGTATGGCCAGCGGGGTGCGGGTGAAGGCGATGCCGTCGGGCCAGGAGCCGTGGGCGAGGAGGGCCGCGAGTCCGGTGCTCGTCCAGACCAGCACCGTCAGCCCCAGCAGGAAGGCCAGCGCGCCGACCAGCAGGCCGTCCGGGACGCCCCGCTGGCCGTCGCGTCTCTGCTTGGGGCCCGAAGGGCCCGAGGGGCCGGTGGGACCTGCGGGCCCCATGGGTCCTGTCGCGCTCATCTCACGCCACCGTCGGCTCGGACGAGCCGTACGCCTCGTCCGCCAGCCGCTCCTCCATCGCCGCCGCCGCCCGCTCCTCCGCCTCGGCCTCCACCGCCAGTTCCAGCGCGAGGCCGTCCTCCGTCATGGCCCGGTCGGTGTAGACGAGCGGCCGTTCCGCCTCCGTGATCAGGTGTTTGACGACCTGTACGTTGCCGTTGACGTCCCAGACCGCGATGCCGGGCGTGAGCGTCGGGATGATCTCGACGGCCCATCGGGGCAGCCCCAGGACCAGGCCCGTGGCCCGCGCCTCGTCGGCCTTCTGGGCGTAGACCGTGCGGGTCGAGGCCATCTTGAGGATCGCGGCGGCCTCGCGCGCCGCCGAGCCGTCCACCACGTCGGAGAGGTGGTGCACGACGGCGACGAAGGAGAGGCCGAGGCGGCGGCCGAACTTCAGCAGCCGCTGGAAGAGCTGGGCGACGAACGGCGAGTTGATGATGTGCCACGCCTCCTCGACCAGGAAGATCCGCTTCTTGCGGTCGGGGCGGATCCAGGTGTGCTCCAGCCAGACGCCCACGATGGCCATCAGGATCGGCATGGCGATGGAGTTGCGGTCGATGTGCGAGAGGTCGAAGACGATGAGCGGGGCGTCCAGGTCGATGCCGGCCGACGTCGGGCCGTCGAACATGCCGCGCAGGTCGCCGTCGACCAGCCGGTCCAGGACCAGCGCGACGTCCAGGCCCCACGCCCGTACGTCGTCCAGGTCGACGTTCATCGCCTCCGCGGACTCCGCCTCGGGGTGGCGCAGCCGCTCGACGATGTCGGCCAGCACCGGCTGCCGGTCCGTGATCGTCTCGTTCACATGGGAGTGCGCGACCTTGAGGGCGAAGCCGGCGCGCTCGTCGAGCCCGTGGCCCATGGCGACCTCGATGATCGTACGGAGCAGGGCCAGCTGGCCCGTCGTGGTGATCGAGGGGTCGAGGGGGTTGAGGCGGATGCCGCCGTTCAGGGCGGCCATCGGGTCGAGCCGGACGGGGGTGATCCCCAGCTCCTGGGCGATGAGGTTCCACTCGCCCACGCCGTCCTCGCCCTGCGCGTCGAGCACGACCACCTGGCGGTCGCGGAACCGCAGTTGGCGCAGGACGTAGGTCTTCTCCAGCGCGGACTTGCCGTTGCCGGACTCGCCGAGCACCAGCCAGTGCGGGGCAGGGAGCTGCTGCCCGTACAGCTGGAAGGGGTCGTAGATGTACCCCTTGCCGCTGTACACCTCGCGCCCGATGATCACGCCCGAGTCGCCGAGGCCGGGCGCGGCGGTGGGCAGGTAGACGGCTTGGGCCTGGCCGGTGGAGGTCCGCACGGGCGGCCGGGTCGTCTCCACCTTCCCGAAGAGGAAGCTGGCGAACGCCTCGGACAGTGCGGCGAGCGGATCGAGCACGGCTTGCCCCTATCGTCGGATGCCGGTCGCGAACGGCAGCGTGTTGACGAAGGCCCGGTGGTGCTCGCGGTCGCACCACTCCAGCTTGAGATAGCTCTTGCCCGCCGACGCCCTGATCGTCCGCTTGTCGCGGGCGAGCGCCTCGGGTGACCGGGAGGAGACGGTCAGATAGCCGACCAGGTTGACCCCGGCCGCGCCGCTCGCCAGGTCCTCGCCGCGCTGGTCGACGCGGACGTGGTGGGCGCTGTCGCGGGGGTCGATGACGCGGTTCATCTTGGCCTGCCGGGACGCCTCGGCGTCGTCGTTGGTCTTCTCCGTGAGCATCCGCTCGATGGCGACGTCGGTGGGCTCCAGGTCCATGCAGACCGCGACGGTGCGGATCACGTCCGGCGTGTGCACCAGCAGCGGGGCGAGGAAGTTGACGCCCACGGGCGTCATCGGCCACTCCTTGACCCAGGCCGTGGAGTGGCACCAGGGCGCGCGGGTGGCGGACTCGCGGGTCTTCGCCTGGAGGTACGTCGGCTCCATGGCGTCGAGCTCGGCGGGCCAGGCGTTCCGCTTCGACATCGCCTGGATGTGGTCGATGGGGTGGTCCGGGTCGTACATGGAGTGCACGAGCGAGGCGAGCCGGCCCTGGCCGAGCGGCTGGCGGACCCGGATGTCGGCCTCGGCGAGGCGGGCGCAGATGTCGGTGAGCTCGCGGGCCATGACCACGGCGAGCCCGGCGTCCCGGTCGAGCCGCCGCTTGCCGGCCTCGTGCCGGGAGGCGCGCGCCATGGCGTTGGCCTCGGCGGCGAGTTCGCGGGTGAAGTGCATGCAGGCGACGAGGTACGCGCGGTGCTGCTCGGAGGAGGTGGACACCATGGACTGGAGCTGGTCGTAGGAGTCCTGGAGCCACTGCGGTGACTTGTCGGAGCCGCGCCGCTCGACGTCCTTGGCGTGCGCGTCGGGGTCGGCGGGCAGCGTACGAGCCAGCATCTGGATGCGGGTGACGAAGCCGTCCCCGTTGGCGACGTGCTTGAGCAGCGTCCCGAACCGGTCGACGAGCGCCTCCTGGTCCTCGCTGTCGCGCAGTCCGACGCCGGGGCCCTCGATCTCGATGGCGGCGGTGACGGTGCGCCGGTCGGCGTGGAGCAGGACGGCGATCTCGTCGGGGCCGAAGGGCGCGGACAGCCAGTTGATGCGGCCGACGCCGGGCGGCGGGCCGACCTCGACCTCCCGGCCGTCGAGGGAGGTGCCGGCCTCGGTGACGGCGGACCGGTAGGAGGAGCCGCGGCGCAGGGTGCGCTTGAACGAGCGGTTGATCTCGAACCACTTGTAGAAGGTGCGGTTCTTGTACGGGACGTAGACGGCGGCGAGCGCCAGTATCGGGAAGCCGGAGAGGGCCGCGATGCGCAACGGCAGGATCTGGATCACCAGGCCGCCCACCATGCCGAGGAACGCGCCCGCGATAATCAGCGCGATCTCGCCGGTCTCGCGGTTCTTGCCGACGACGGCGTTGGGACGGGCGCGGCCGATCAGATAGGTACGGCGGGGTGCGATCGGCTGGGCCTGTGACTGAGTCGTCAATGCCCGTCACCTCCTGGGGTCTTGCCGGTGCTGCGGTCCTGCGTGCGGGGTGCGGGGGCGGCGGGCTTGTTTCCCGCGCTCCCCGCGCCGCCGCCGGAGCCGCGGCTGCTGTGGGCGGCGACGCCGCCCGATACGGGGTTGGCTGGCTTGGTCTGCTGGCCGCCGCCTCCGCCGCCCCCGCCGCCGTCCGAGCCGCGGGCGCTGTGCGTGTTGATGCCCTGTTTGACGAGGGCGGCCGGGGAGGAGATCACGGCGGCGGCCTGCCGGGACGCGGGGTCCCTGCTGGCGCTGCGGCTGTTGATGATCTCGTCGCCGAAGCCGGGGACGAAGCGGTAGATCATCGCGCTCGCGAAGATGGCGAGGATGATGATGGCGAGGCCGGAGACGACGGCCGAGATGGCGTTCGGGCCGTTGCCGGAGGACAGGGCGCCGGCGAGGCCGAGTACGACCACGATGATCGGTTTGACGAGGATCACCGCGATCATGATGCCCGCCCAGCGGCGGACGTGGCCCCACATGTTCTTGTCGACGAGGCCCGCGTAGACGGCGGTGCCGAGCAGCGCGCCCACGTACAGGAGCGCGGCCCGGATGACCAGCTCCAGCCAGAGCACGCCCGCGGCCAGCACGGAGACGAGGGAGACGACGATCAGCATGATGGGGCCGCCGCCGATGTCCTGGCCCTTCTTGAGGGCGCTCGCGAAGCTGCCGAAGAAGGCGTCGTTGTCCGCGCCGGTGCCCTTGGCGATGACGTCGGTGACGGCGTCGGTCGCGGAGACCACGGTGTAGAGGATCAGCGGGGTGAACGCGGAGGCCAGGACCGTCAGCCACAGGAAGCCGATGGCCTCGGTCAGCGCCTCGGTGAAGGGGACTCCGCGCACGGCGCGCTTGGCGACGGCCAGCAGCCACAGGACGAGCGTCAGGACGGTGGAGGCGGCGAAGACGACGGCGTACTGGCGCAGGAAGTCGCTGTTGGTGAAGTCGACGTTGGCGGTGGACTTCACGGCGCCGGAGAGCTTGCCGACGATCCAGGCGGCGGCGTCGCCGCACCCCTTGGCGAGGGACGACAGGGGGTCGAGGGGGTTGGAGGGGGAGCTGGGGCCGGAGGGGGCGCCGCCCTGCCGCTTCTCGCACTGCTCCTTTATCGAGCCCAGGAGGAACTCGCAGTTCTCCTTGGTCGCGCCGGGGGAGGGGCTGTTGGTCGCGCCGGGGGTCGCGGGCGGCGTGGGGGCGGCGAAGGCTCTGGCCGACAGCAGGACCGCGGTCGTCTGGACCGCGGCGAACGCGCCGGTGATCGTCAGGGCGCGGGCCGGTCGGCGGCGTTTACCGGGCATAGGTGAACCCTCCGAAACCTTGCACAGCGTCGGACATGTCCTTGGCCGAGGATGCGGCCTGGTCGCGGCCGACCGGAGTCGGCCCGTCCTTCTGCGAGAAGGCCGTGACCTTCCAGTCGTCGCCGACCCACTTCAGTTGGAAGGTGCTGGTGTACCAGCCCTCGGAGACGGGGTTCTTCGAGTGCTCGCCGGCCAGCCCGAAGAGCGTGGAGTACCAGACGGCGACGCTCGCGGTGTCGTCCTGGTACGAGACCGTCTTGGTGCCCGCCGGGTTGGTGCGGGAGACGAAGGCCATGCCGGACGGGGCGGTGCCGTCGGCCTTGAGGCCGAGCTTGACGGAGCGTTCGCCGGAGTAGGCCTTGTCGTAGTCGCTCTGCCGGGCGGTGACGACGTCGGGCGCGTAGACGGCGGCGACGATGCGGTGGCGGGTCTCGCCGCGGAACATGCCGTCGGAGCTGAGCGCGACCGCGTAGTTGGCGGCGGCGCTCTGCGCGCCCTGCTCGGTGTGGGCGAAGCCCTTGGCGATGCCGTCGTTCTTGCCGTCCACGGGCTTGACGCCGGTGGGGGCCGTCGCCTGGGCGTGGGCGTTCTTGTCGCCGCCCTTGGGGCTGTCGCCGCCGCCGTCGCCCCCGTCGCCGCCGCTGCGGTTCGCGAAGGCGATGGCGGCGACGAGGAGCACCACGACGCCGACGACGGTCATCAGATTGCGGCTGCTGAGGCCCGTACGGCCGGGCCGGCCGCCGCGCCGGGCGCCGTCGTAGGAGTCGCCCTCGCCCTCGGGCAGCCGGGTGCGGGTCGGGCGGCCCTGGTCGTCGGGGTTGCCCCTGCCCCGGCCCGCTCTGCCGCCCCTGCCGTGGTCACCGCCACTGCCGTAGCCCTCGTCGCCGTCGAGACTCATAGCGCGTAAGCCCCCTCAAACGTCGTCGATGACAGGCTGCCCGTATATGACGGTAGCGGCGCGGAAGGGGTTGCGGGCGAGGAGGGGTGAGTGGGCATCAGCAGGCAGCCTCTGGTGCGGGGGGTGGGACTTGGGGGAGTTCGGGGACGGGAGAAGAGTCTGCGCGGGGACGATGCGCGGCGGGGGCGGGGGGTGGTGGGGTGCGGAGGGGGAACGGTAGTGCTACGTACGGAGTTGTACGGGTTTGTCGTGCCGACTTGCCGCATGGGTTTGCGGACGAGTTTGCGGACGGGGAGTCAGACGGCCATTCCGTAGACGATCGTGAACAGGGTGCCCAGCGATCCGATGATGAACACACCGGTGAGCCCGGCGACGATCAGCCCCTTGCCCTGTTCCGCGCTGAAGGTGTCGCGCAGCGCCGTCGCGCCGATCCGCTGCTTCGCCGCGCCCCAGATCGCGATGCCCAGGCACAGCAGGATGGCGACGGCCATGACGACCTCGACCATGATGCGGGCTTCCTTGCCCAGGGTCCCGAACGGGCCCCAGTTGGGGGCGATTCCGCCGATGATGGTGGTGATGTCGTCTTTTGCGGCTGCCAGAAACATATGTAACTCACCGCCCCTTATGGGTAGTTGTTTACACCCTCCATCGCGGTGACGGAGGTCAGGCCCTATCTTCGCCGACAAAGCCGCCAACGCATGTCGACTTGGCGTCATTTTTTGCAGGACCCGCACGTGCCGCTGATCACTCCGCCCCCGCCCGTGGCGCGCGGCGCTGTCAGTGGGGTGCCCTATCGTCACTCTGTGTACCACGCGTATAGACGCCGAGCAATGATCGTCGAGGTGGGGGCCGGTGCCGATGTTCAAACGACCGCGTGTTCGGTGGGTACGCTGTGGCGGTCTCCCTCATATGCGCTGCGCGCTGCGGCCGTCGAGAGGATTTAACGCATTCACCGCGTCCCGCGCACGCTCGGGATGCAACGAGATCGAGGATGGTACGGGTGCTGGTTGCCGATCGGTACCGGTTGGGAGATCTGCTCGGGCGTGGCGGAATGGGCGAAGTCTGGCGGGCCTCCGACGAGGTGCTGGGCCGTCAGGTCGCGGTCAAGCTGCTGCTGGGGAACGACGGCGACGAATCGGCGGCCATGCGCTTCCGCATGGAGGCGCAGACCGCGGCGCGGCTGAACCACCATCAAGTCGTCGGGGTGTACGACTTCGGCGCCTGGGACGGGCGCTTCTATCTGGTCATGGAGCTGGTGCAGGGGCCCAGCCTGGCGCAGGAGCTGTCCTCGGCGGCGGGCGGGGCGCTCGCCCCGGCGCGGGTGGCGGACATCGCGGCGCAGGCGGCGGCGGGGCTGGCGGCGGCGCACCGGCAGGGCGTCGTGCACCGGGACGTGAAGCCCGGAAACCTGATGACCGACGCCGACGGCACGCTCAAGATAGGCGACTTTGGCATCGCCCGGTTCGTCGACGAGACGTCGGCGGGGCTGACGAGCGCGGGCCAGATCGTCGGCACGAGCACCTACCTCGCGCCGGAGCGCGCCCTCGGCCGTGCGGCGGGGCCGGGCTCGGATGTGTACGCGCTGGGGTGCGTGCTCTATCAGCTGCTGGTGGGGCAGCCGCCGTTCTGGGCCGACACCCCTACCGCGCTGCTCTACCAGCACGTGGACTCCGACCCGGTGCCCCCGCGGCAGTACGTCGGCGGGCTGCCCAGCTCCTTCGAGACGTATCTGCTGCGGATGCTGGCCAAGCGGCCGGAGGACCGGCCGACGGCGCAGGAGGCGGCCGACTGGTTCGGCGGCGGCGCCTGGCGCGACATACCCCAGCCCCTGCCGGTGCCCGAGCCCGCGCCGGTGGTCGCCCCCGCCCCGGCGCCTGCCCTGGAGCGGGAGTCGCTGGCGACGTACGCGCTGCCGTCGGCCGGGCATCGGAGCGCGGGCCGGAGCCCGGCGGGGCGGACGGCGGGCCGGAGCGCGCCGGCGCGCGGCGCGGGCGGCGGCACCCGGGGCGCGGCCCGCGGCGGCGGGCCCAGGGAGCTCACGGCGGGCGGCGGCCGGGGCGGTCCGGCCCCGACGGGGCTCGGCGCCGTGCGGGCGTGGCTGCGGCAGCACAAGGTGCTGTTCGGCGTGGTCGCGGGCGGAGTGGCCTTCGTGGCGGCGATGGCGATCGGCGCGTCCGTGTTCGCCCCGGACGTCACGGGATCGCAGGGCCCCGAGGCGGTGTCGACGGATACGCCGGGCGACGCGGGCCAGGGGCAGGGCCGGGGCGCGGGGCAGCGATGAGCGCTGTGGCCGCGGCGCGCGGCGGCGTACGGGCCGGAGGACCGCCGGCCCCGGAGCCGTACGGCCTCGGCCCGGTCGCCGTCGGCCGCCCGGTCCTCGGTCCCGCGGTCCCCGGTCGCTCAGTCCTCGATGAAGTGGTCGAACTCGCCCGCCTTGACGCCGAGGACGAACGCGTCCCACTTGGCGCGGGTCGTGATGACGACCTCGTCGGGCTTGAGGTTCTCGCGCAGATAGACGTTGCCGTCGTCGCCGAAGGCGACTTCGAGGAACTCCTTCTCGGTGCCGTCGGTGGCCTGCTGCCAGTCGAGCTCGGTCACTGTGCCCCCTTGTGCGGGTCCGGTCTGACGCCGGCACCCACGATAGAGGAGTGGGGCGAGGCACTCTCGCCAGGTGGGGGCGGGTAGCCGTACCGTGCGGAACTACGGATTCGTGGGTGGGCGGGCAGGGGAGGCCGACGGGGTGCGAAAAGTCTGGTTGGGCGTCAGCGTCGGTATCGGGATGTCCCTTTGCTTCATCGGCCTGCTGGTCGTGGGCGTCTATTCGGCCGCCTCGAACCTGATGGGCGGCGGTACGTCCGGGGCCGTCGGGCTGGCGAAGGGCGCGGTGCCGGCGCAGTACCAGGCGCTGGTGCAGAAGTGGGGCAACCTCTGCCCGGCGCTGAGTCCGCCGCTGCTGGCGGCGCAGCTGTATTCGGAGAGCGGCTGGAACCCGAAGGCCGTGAGTCCGGCCAACGCGCTGGGGATAGCGCAGTTCATCCCCGGCACGTGGGAGGCCCACGCCATCGACGGCAACGGGGACGGCAAGAAGGACATCTGGGACCCGGAGGACGCGATTCCGTCCGCGGCGACGTACGACTGCGATCTGGCCAAGTACGTGAAGAACGTGCCGGGGGACGTCTCCGACAACATGCTGGCCTCGTACAACGCGGGCGCGTACGCGGTGATCAAGAACGCCGGGGTGCCGCCGTACCAGGAGACCCAGGGGTATGTGAAGACGATCCGCACGCTGGCGAAGAGCTTCGCCAGGCCGGTCGGCCGGGTCGCGCCCTCGCAGCAGGCGGCCGGGGCGATCTACTTCGCACAGAAGGTGCTCGGCACGCCGTATCTGTGGGGCGGGAACGGCACGGCGGATCAGGGCGGGCGGTTCGACTGCTCGGGACTGACGAAGGCCGCGTACCACTCGGTGGGCATCGAGCTGCCGCGCGTCGCGAACGACCAGTGGAATGCGGGTGAACACCCCAAGCGGGACGAATTGATGCCGGGTGATCTCGTTTTCTTCGCCAATGACCTGAATGACCCGCGCAGCATTCACCATGTGGGGATGTATGTGGGGGACGGTTACATGATCAACGCGCCGTTCACCGGTGCGGTGATCCGCTACGACAAGATTGATAAACCCGATTACATCGGCGCGACGCGTGTGACGGAGGATGGCGCGAAAGCACTGCCCGAACCCAACGCCGCGTAGAAGCCCTGCCCTGAGCTGCGACGATGGGTCACCCTTCGGTAACGTCCTGGTGATCATTGAGTGGAGAACGGAACGTCGGCCGGGGCATTGACGTTCCATTGAAGTGGGCACGCGGCGCGCTGTTACCGGCGTTATCGACCACGGGGGTTGGCAGCTGCACGTAGTGACAGGCGAAAGATAAGGGGCCGCGGCAGATGGCTGGACTCGCGATGGACGGCTCGAACCCCGACGTCAGCGTTCTCTACGACATCAACGGCTTCGCCAAGGGCGCCCCGCACTGGTTCGACCGCGCGATGGAGTTCACCGGCGAGTACGGCATCGTCATCGGGCTCGCCGTGCTGATGCTCTTCGCCTGGTGGGGCGCGCGCAAGCGCGACGACGCCCCGGCGGCCGTGGCCGGACTGCTCTGGGCGCCGGTCGCCGCCGGGCTGGCGCTGCTGGTCAACATCCCCATCCGGGACCTGGTCCAGCGGCAGCGGCCCTTCATGGAGCACCAGGGCCTGGAGGTCCTGGTCAAGGGCAAGACCGACTTCTCCTTCGTCAGCGACCACGCCACGCTGGCGATGGCCGTCGGGGTCGGCCTCTTCTGCGCCAACCGCAAGTACGGCCTGGCCGGCATCGCCCTGGGGCTGCTGGAAGGGTTCTGCCGCGTCTATATGGGCGTCCACTACCCGACCGACGTCGTAGGCGGCTTCGCGCTCGGCACGGCCGTGGCCCTCCTCTTCGCGCCGCTCGCGATGATGCTCCTCACCCCGATGATGACGAGGCTCGCGGAATCGCGCGCCGGATGGCTCGTACGGCCGCGCCCGCCGGCCGCGGCGGCCGCGGACGAGGAAGCGGAACTCCCGGAGCCGCGCCGCCGCGACAACGATCTCGCCGCGTAGCACGGGCCCGGAACATCGCCCCGCGCGGGCGGTCCGGCCCCGCCGGTGCGGTCAGAGCGCCTGCGGGAAGTCCAGCACGCGGTCCGGGTCGTACTGGCCCTTCAGCTTGGCGAGGCGGTCGGCGGCGTCGCCGTAGTAGGCCTTGCGCCAGTCCTTGAGGCCGGGGTCGGCGTAGTTCTGGTAGGCGGAGCCGGAGGCGAAGCGGCGCATGGCGGAGTGGATGCCGTCGAGCCACGGCGTCTGGGCGGAGCCGGAGCCGCCCTGCTGCCACGAGGTCAGGTACTGGGCCAGGAACAGCTGGCGGCGGTGGACGAACGCGGTGGCCAGCGGCTTGACGCGGTTGATCGCCCCGCCCATCGCCGTCAGCTGGACCGAGCCCTTCCCGCTGCCCGCCGTGTGGCTGAACCGCTCGAACTGGCCCACCAGCGTCTGCAGGCCCGCCGCCGTCAGCTCCCGGTCGAAGAAGTCCGAGCGCGCCGCGTACGTCTCGCGCCCCAGCGTCCCGCTCGGCCGGCGGCCCGGCGTGCTGCCGGGCAGATGGCACTCGTCGGCCGACTTCGTGCCGCACCCCGCGTAGCGGCGCATCGTGTCGAGATAGGTGTGCTGATAGACCGTCACGGAACCGGCGGAGCCGCCCGCCGACTCCACCAGCCGGTCCATGGCGTTGCGCAGATCGCCCGCCGTGCCGATGGTGAACGCGGAGACGGCGACGGTCGGTTCCTGCCCGGCCGTCACGGACAGATCGCACGCCGTCCATATCTCGTCCGGCTGCTCCGGCCCCCACTTCTGCCAGGCGCGGAGCACCGCGGCCGCCCGCGACCAGGGGAAGGAGACATAGCCGGTCGCCCCGCTCGCCGCCCGCCGGGTACGGAACCGCAGCTCGGTGACGACCCCGAAGTTGCCGTTGCCCGCGCCGCGCAGCGCCCAGAACAGGTCCGCGTTGTGGGAGTCGTCGCACTCCAGCGTCTTGCCGTCCGGCGTGACGATGGTCGCGCCCGTCATGCTGTCGCAGGTCAGCCCGTACGCGCGGGAGACGACGCCATGGCCGCCGCCGAGGGTCAGGCCGGAGATGCCGACCGTGGGGCAGGAGCCGCCGGGGACGGTGACGCCCTGCCCGGCGAGGCCCGTGTAGACGTCGATGAGCTTGGCGCCCGCGCCGATCGCGGCGGTGGTCGAGGACGTCGTACGGACCGTCTTCAGCCGGGAGACGTCGATGACCAGGCGGCCGTTGCCGCTGGACCAGCCGGCGTAGCTGTGGCCGCCGTTGCGGATGGAGACGGGGGTGCCGTGGCGGCGGGCGAAGGCTAGGCACTCGGCGATGTCGGAGGCGCCGGAGGTGTAGGCGATCGCGGCCGGGCGCCGGCTGTCGTAGCGGGTGTTGTACAGCTGACGGGCCGTCGGGTAGTCGGCGTCGTCCGGGCGTATGAGGCCGCCGTCCAGGCTCTTGCCGAGCGCGGTCCAGTCGGGGTCGTGCGCCTGGCGGCTGGGCGGTACGGACGGCTTGCGGCCGGCGGCCGAGGCGCCGTTGCCGTCGGGGGCCGGGCCCGGGTCACCGCTGCACGCGGCGAGCCAGCCGCCGCCCGCCGCCAGCCCGGCGCCCGTCGCCAGCAGTCTGCGCCTGTCCATCGAGTTCTGTGCCCCCTATGCCGTGCTCCTGCCGTGCCGGGGCGCGCGGTGGCCGCGGCGCCGCTCGGTCACGTCCGTTCAGACAGATGGCCTACCCGCGTGCGGGGTTCCGTCACCTGTTCCGCCCAGGTGGGCCTCGGCGTCCTCGCGGGCGCGCGCACGGGCCCGGCGCGCCGGGCCGTACCAGCCGCACGCACATCGGGCGACGCAGAAGGAGCCGTTCTCCGTGGTGGTCGTGGAGTGGGCGTGGGGGGTCTGTTCGGACACGTGACCACGCTACCGGCCGTGACGGGGCCCCGGGACCGTCGTTGAACGGGGCGGGTGTCCAGGTGCAGCGGGACCAGTGGGACCAGGGGGTCGGTCGTCGATGGCGGTGCAGGAGCGAGGACGCGGGGGCGCGGCCGTCGCCACCGCCGTGACGGCCGGGATCGCGGCGGGGCTGCTGGCGACGGCCGGCTGCTCCACGGGCGCCGCCACCGGGGACCGGGGCGAGGCCGCGGCCGTACGGGCGGTGGGCGCGCCGGCCCCCGGCGAGGCCCTCGACGCCGTGCGGCACGCCGCCGATGTGCTCGCCGGGGCGGGCGGGGCCCGCGTCCGTACGTACCTGGAGACCGTCAGCGGCGGCACCCGGCTGACCATCGCGGGCACGGGCGGCTACGGCTTCGGGGATGCGCTGGGGCGGCTGCGGGTGCGCGTACCGGATCCGGGGGGCGCGGTGCCGGGGGCCGGGTCGGCCGACTCCGCCGGGCACGCGTCGATCACCGAGCTCTTCGCGCCCGGCGCGCTCTATATGAAGAACCGCGGCGCCGGAGTCCCCGAGAACAAGTGGGTACGGCTGGCCACGGGCTCGCTCGGTGACGGAAATCTCGTCGCGAACGGGGCGACCGACCCGCTGGCCGCCGCGGAACTGCTGCGCGGGGCGCGGCGGGTGGAGTACGCGGGGAGCGAGCGGTCCGGCGGGGCCACCGTCCGGCACTTCAAGGGCAGCTGCGACCTGGGGCGGGCCGCCAGAGCCGCCTCGGCGGGGCAGCGGGAGGCCCTGGCAGCGGCGGCGAAAGGGTTCTTCGGCCGTACGGTCACCTGCGACGCCTACCTGGACGAGCAGGGGCGGCTGCGCAAGGTCCGGCACCGCTTCACGGTCTCGGACGCCGAGCACGGCGCGATGGACGTGGCATCGACGGTGGAGCTGTATGCCTTTGGGGCGAAAGTCACCGTGAGACTACCCGCGGCGACGGATATCTATACGGGGAAGGTTGTTTCTCCGGGGAATTAGTCGCGAGCCGTCGGAGCGGGCCATCGAAATGGTCCGTCTGTGCCATGCACGGGGTGTGCGGCGATCCGTACGCTGGTGAGTCGCCGATCGGAGAAGGAGGTGGAACCCGTGGTTTCGCGTCGACCTTCGTCCGGTGCGTCGGACCCCGTGGCTGCCCTCGTCGAGATCGATCTCTACGGCGAGTTGATGATCGCGGCGTCCAGCGCGGACGAGGAACGGCTCAGTCCGGACCGTATCGACGAGGTGCTGAGGGTGGTGCCGCAGCGGCGGGCGGAGTCCGCGCAGGGGCCGGATTCCCGGTGGCGGCCGGATTCCCGGCGCTGACGGGTCCGGCACGGTGGCCCGGTTTCCCGCGGCCCCGACGGCGGTCCGGGTGAATGGGGCCGGTCAGGTACGCAGCAGGCGCGCGATGGCGGCGGTGGCCTCGGCCACCTTGGCGTCGATCTCCTCGCCGCCGCGCTTGGCCGCGTCCGCCACGCAGTGCCGCAGGTGCTCCTCCAGGAGCTGGAGGGCGAAGGACTGGAGGCCCTTGGTGCTGGCGGAGACCTGGGTGAGTATGTCGATGCAGTAGACATCCTCGTCGATCATGCGCTGGAGGCCGCGGATCTGGCCCTCGATCCGGCGCAGCCGCTTGCGGTGCTGGTCCTTCTGGTGGCTGTAGCCGTGCGGGCCGCGGTCGTGGTCGGCGGTGGCGAGCGCCTCGGCGGTCGCGTCGGTCGGGGCGGGCGCATCGGAGGCGTCCGGGGCGCCGTTCACTGCGGCTTCCGTGGTCGTCATGGCGTCCTCCGTCGTCCTGAATGGGCCTTATACCCCCACCGGGTATATGGTACCGATCTTTTGGCTGTTTCGCCGTGCCGAGCACATTGAGGGCGGTACCCCCTGCTGAGCACTCTGCCCGATGGGCGACACTGATGGAATGCCAGTTAGCCGTGGCTTGATGATGCGCCTAGCATCAAGTCGACCGAATCCGCTGCACCCCGAGGACCCCCAGTGCGCTTTCGTCTGACCCCCAGGGAGACGAGCTTCTACGACATGTTCTCCGCCTCCGCGGACAACATCGTCACGGGCTCGAAGCTCCTGATGGAACTGCTCGGGGCGGATTCCTCCGCCCGGGTCGAGATCGCCGAACGGATGAGGGCAGCGGAGCACGCCGGGGACGACGCGACACACGCGATCTTCCACCAGCTGAACTCCTCATTCATCACGCCATTCGACCGCGAGGACATCTACACCCTCGCGTCGAGCCTCGACGACATCATGGATTTCATGGAAGAGGCCGTCGACCTGGTCGTTCTCTATCAGGTCGACAAGTTGCCGAAGGGCGTGGAGCAGCAGATCGAGGTGCTCGCGCGGGCGGCGGAACTCACCGCCGAGGCCATGCCGAATCTGCGCACGATGAGCAATCTCACCGAGTACTGGATCGAGGTCAACCGGCTGGAGAACCAGGCGGACCAGATCCACCGGAAGCTCCTGGCGCACTTGTTCAACGGCAAGTACGACGCCATGGACGTGCTCAAGCTCAAGCAGATCGTGGACGTGCTGGAGGAGGCGGCGGACGCTTTCGAGCACGTCGCCAATACCGTCGAGACCATCGCGGTCAAGGAGTCCTGACCTCCGGTGGACACCTTCGCGCTTGTCGTGACCATCGGGGTCGCGCTCTTCTTCACGTATACGAACGGCTTTCACGACTCCGCGAACGCCATCGCGACCTCGGTCTCCACGCGGGCGCTGACCCCGCGCGCGGCCCTCGCGATGGCCGCGGTGATGAACCTCGCCGGCGCCTTTCTGGGCAGCGGGGTCGCCAAGACCGTCAGCGAGGGACTGATCGACACGCCGACCGGCGGGCAGGGGATGATGATCCTCTTCGCCGCGCTGGTCGGGGCGATCGTCTGGAATCTGACCACCTGGTACTTCGGCCTGCCGTCGTCTTCCAGCCACGCGCTCTTCGGCGGAATGGTGGGCGCGGCGCTGGCCGGTTCCTCGACGGTGTACTGGTGGGGGGTCTGGGAGAAGATCGTTCTCCCGATGTTCCTGTCGCCCGTCGTGGGCCTGGTGCTCGGCTACTTCGTGATGGTCATCATTCTGTGGCTGTTCAAGGGATCCAATCCGCACAAGGCCAAGCGGGGATTCCGGATCGCGCAGACCGTGTCGGCGGCCGGTATGGCGCTCGGGCACGGTCTTCAGGACGCCCAGAAGACGATGGGCATCGTGGTGATGGCCCTGGTCATCGGCGGTGTCGAGGACGAGGGCGACCCCATTCCGATCTGGGTCAAGATCGTCTGTGCGCTGATGCTCTCGCTGGGTACGTACGCGGGCGGCTGGCGCATCATGCGGACGCTGGGGCGCCGGATCATCGAGCTGGACCCGCCGCAGGGGTTCGCGGCGGAGACGACGGCGGCTTCGGTGATGTACACGGCGTCCTTCATGTTCCACGCGCCCATTTCCACTACGCATGTGATCACTTCGGCGATTATGGGTGTGGGGGCGACGAAGCGGGTCAAAGCGGTTCGGTGGGGGGTGGCCAAGAACATCATCATGGGGTGGTTCATTACGATGCCGGCCGCTGCCATTGTCGCTGCGCTCAGCTATTGGGTGGTGAACCTGGTGTTCGGGTAGCCGGGGCGGCTGTCCGAGCCGGGCTGCGCCGCGGCTTCTCGGGGCTCCGCCCCGGACCCCGGTCCTCAATCGCCGGACGGGCTGGATGGGTGGGCTCCGCCCCGACCCCGGTCCTCAATCGCCGGACGGGCTGGATGGGGCTCGGGTGTTCTTGAGTGTCGGGCGGGCTGGATGGGGCTCGGGTGTTCTTGAGTGTCGGGCGGGCTGGATTGGGCTCGGGTGTTCTTGAGCGCTGGACGGGCTGGATGGGTGGGCTCCGCCCCGGGGCCCGGTCCGGGCGGGCTGGATTGGGCTGGTGTGCGGGGCGTGTGTTCGGCCGTGGGGCGGGGGGTGAGGTGTGGGCCCGCCCCTGGGAGCAGGGGCGGGCCCCGTCTTGCGGTGGCACCGCCATGCAGCACCGCTCGACGTGTGGGGCCGGTCAGCCGAAGCGGCCGGAGATGTAGTCCTCGGTGGCCTGGACCGAGGGGTTGGAGAAGATGCGCTCGGTCTCGTCGATCTCGACGAGCTTGCCGGGCAGGCCGACACCGGCGAGGTTGAAGAAGGCGGTGCGGTCGGAGACGCGGGCCGCCTGCTGCATGTTGTGCGTCACGATGACGATCGTGAAGCGCTCCTTGAGATCGCCCATCAGGTCCTCGATGGCGAGGGTGGATATCGGGTCGAGCGCGGAGCAGGGCTCGTCCATGAGCAGGACCTGCGGTTCGACGGCGATGGCGCGGGCGATGCACAGCCGCTGCTGCTGGCCGCCGGAGAGGCCGGCGCCCGGCTTGTTGAGGCGGTCCTTGACCTCTTTCCAGAGGTTGGCGCCCTTGAGGGACTTCTCCACGACGTCGTCCAGTTCGGACTTGCGCACCCGGCCGTTGAGGCGCAGGCCGGCCGCGACGTTGTCGTAGATGGACATGGTCGGGAAGGGGTTCGGGCGCTGGAAGACCATGCCGACCGTGCGGCGTACGGAGACGGGGTCGACCCCGTGCCCGTACAGATCCTCGTCGTCGAGCAGCACCTTGCCCTCGACGCGGCCGCCGGGGGTGACCTCGTGCATCCGGTTCAGGGTGCGCAGGAAGGTGGACTTTCCGCAGCCGGAGGGGCCGATGAAGGCGGTCACCGAGCGGGGCTCGACGGTCATCGAGATGTCCTCGATGGCCTTGTGGCCGCCGTAGTACGCGTTGAGGCCGCCGACGTCGATGCGCTTGGCCATGTGAATCACTTCTTTTCTGCGACCGGCCCCGCTGGCGGAGCCGCGTATCGGGATGGCCTCAGCGGCCGGTCTTCGGGGCCTTCCAGCGCGCGATGGCGCGGGCGACCAGGTTGAGGATCATGACGAAGGCGATCAGTACGAGGGCGGCGGCCCAGGCGCGGTCGTAGGAGGCGTCGTTGCCGTTGGCCCACTGCTCGTAGATGTAGTACGGCAGCGAGGACTGGGCGCCCTCGAAGGGGTCGTCGTTGATCACCTGGGAGCCGAAGACCAGCAGCACGATGGGGGCGGACTCGCCGGCGATACGGGCGACGGCGAGCATCAGTCCGGTGGTGATGCCGCCGATCGCGGTGGGCAGCACGACCTTGAGGATGGTGCGCCACTTCGGCACGCCGAGGGCCAGGGACGCCTCGCGCAGCTCGTTCGGTACGAGCTTGAGCATCTCCTCGGTGGAGCGGACCACGACCGGCATCATCAGGATGGCCAGGGCCAGCGATCCGGCGAATCCGGAGTAGCTGAAGTCCAGCATGATGATCCACAGGCTCAGGATGAACAGGCCGGCGACGATGGAGGGGACGCCGGTCATCACGTCCACGAAGAACGTCACGGCCTTCGCGAGCCGGCCGCGCCCGTACTCCACCAGGTAGATGGCGGTCAGCAGGCCGATCGGGGCCGCGATGACGGTGGCGATGCCGACCTGTTCCAGGGTGCCGATGATCGCGTGGTAGACGCCGCCGCCGGGCTGGATGGTCAGTACGCCGGCCATCGAGTGGGAGAGGAAGGCGCCGTCGAGGACCTTGACGCCGCGCGTGATGGTCTCCCAGAGCAGGGAGACGAGCGGGACGACGGCGATCAGGAAGCAGACCCACACCAGGCTGGTGGCGAGGCGGTCCTTGGCCTGGCGGAGGCCCTCGACGCGGGCGGCTGCCGCGTACATGACGGCCACGTAGAGGATCGCGGCGATCAGGCCCCACTGCACGCGGCTGCCGAGTCCGGCGCCGAGGCCGATGGCGACGCCGGCGGCGACGGCGAGGGCCGCGACGGCGGCCGGGGTCCAGCGGGGCAGCCGCGGCCGGCGCAGGGTGACCTGCGGGAGCGGGGCGCTGTCGGAGACCGTCGGCCGGTCCACGATGACGTCACTCATGCCGTGTACTCCTTGCGACGCGAGATGATCATCCGGGCCGCGCCGTTGACCAGCAGGGTCAGTGCGAACAGGACCAGGCCGGAGGCGATGAGCGCGTCCTTGCCCAGCTCACCGGATTCCTTGAAGCTGCTGGCGATGTTCTGCGCGAAGGTGCCGCCGCCCGGCTCCAGCAGGCTGGCGTTGATCACGAAGGCGGGCGAGAGCACGGTGGCGACGGCCATCGTCTCGCCGAGGGCGCGGCCGAGGCCGAGCATCGAGGCGCTGATGACGCCGGAGCGGCCGAAGGGGAGGACCGACATCCGGATGACCTCCCAGCGGGTGGCGCCGAGCGCGAGCGCGGCCTCCTCCTGCATCTTCGGGGCCTGGAGGAAGACCTCGCGGCTGACGCTGGTGATGATCGGCAGGATCATGATCGCGAGCAGGATCGAGATGGTGAAGATCGACCGGGAGGGGCCGCCGGAGTAGGAGAAGACGCCGGTCCAGCCGAAGTAGTCGTTCAGCCAGCTGTAGACGCCGCCGAGGTGGGGGACGAGGAAGAGGGCGCCCCACAGCCCGTAGATGATCGAGGGGACGGCGGCCAGCAGGTCGATGACGAAGGCCAGCGGGCTCGCGAGGCGGCGCGGCGCGTAGTGCGAGATGAAGAGCGCGATGCCGACCGCGACGGGCACGGCGACGGCCATCGCGATGACCGAGCTGACGACGGTGCCGAAGGCGAGGACCGCGATGCCGAAGGTCGGGTGCGCGGAGTTGGGGTCCCATTCGAAGGTGGTGAGGAAGTTGCCCTCGTCCGCGGAGATCGCGTTGGCGGCGCGGACGGTGAGGAAGACCGCGATGGCGGCCATGATCACCAGGAGCAGGATGCCGGAGCCGCGGGAGAACGCGAGGAAGATCCGGTCACCGGCTCGGGTGGCGGCCTTCGTCGGTCGTGGTGGGGGGCTGGTCACTGGGGTCGGTGATATGTCCATGGGTTTCTCCGGTCTGCGGAGCCGGACTTCCCGGCTCCTGGCGCGGCGGTGCACCGGACGGTGCGGCCGGGCCCGCGGGGCCCGGCCGCACGCGGATCAGGAGAGGGCGGCGACGTTCGAGCGGACCTTGGCGGCGATCTCCGCGGGGAGCGGCGCGTAGCCGAGCTCCTTGAGGCCGGCCTGGCCGGCCTCGGAGGAGACGTAGGTCAGGAAGGACTTGGTGGCGGCGAGGGTGTCGGGCTTGTTGCCCTTGTCGCCGACGATCTCGTACGTGACCAGGGTGATCGGGTACGCGCCCTCGGCCTTGGTGGCGTAGTTGAGCTTGAGGGCGAGGTCCTTGCCGGAGCCGACGACCTTCGCGTCGGCGATGGCCTTGGACGCGTTGTCGGAGGTGGCGGCGACCGGGGCGGCGGCGCCGGTGTCGATCTTCACGGTGTCGATGCTGTTGGCGGTGGCGTAGGAGAGCTCGAAGTACGAGATGGCGCCGTCGTTCTGCTTCACCTGCGACGAGACCCCGGCGGAGCCGTCCGCGGACTGGCCGCCCTTCGCGGCCCACGCCTTGGCGGGCTCGTACGGCCAGGACTTCGGCGCGGCGGCCTTGAGGTACTTGGTGAAGTTGTCGGTCGTGCCCGACTCGTCCGAGCGGTGGAACGCCTGGATCTTCAGGTCCGGGAGCTTCGCGTCCTTGTTGAGCTTGGCGATCGCGGGATCGTTCCACTTGGCGATCTTGCCGTCGAAGATCTTGGCGAGGGTGTCGGCGTCGAGGACGAGGTCCTTCACGCCGGGCACCTTGTAACCGATCGCGATGGGGCCGCCGACCATGGGGAGGTTGATGCCCTGGCCGCCCTTGAGGACGCCCTTGGACTTCGTGACCTCCTCGGGCTTGAGCGCCGAGTCGGAGCCCGCGAAGGCCGTCTTGCCCTGGAGGAACTCCTGGACGCCCGCGCCGGAGCCGGTCCCCTTGTAGTTGATCTTTATGTCGGGGCAGGCCGCCGTGAAGTTCTTGGTCCAGAGGTCCATGGCGTTCTTCTGCGCGGTGGAGCCGGAGGCGAGCAGGTCGCCCTTGCCCTCGCACTTGATGTTGCCCGCGGCCTTGCTGGAGGCGGAGCTGCCGCCGTCGCCGCTGTTGTCGTCCGAGCCGCACGCCGTGAGGACCAGGGCGCCGGAGACGGCGAGGGCGCCAAAGGCGGCGGCGCGGAGCCGGTTCTTGCGCTGAAGCTTCACTTTCGGGGGTTCCTTCCGGGAGCCGCCGCTGGGGCGGCGTGCGAAGAGGTTGTCGAACGGGAGTCTGCGCTGTTCAGCCTGGCTGTCCAGCACGGGGTCCAGCTATGGAGTTCTGCTGGGCGATGCGGGCCTCGGACGGTCCGGCTCGCACGGTGTACGGCTGAAATTAGGCAGAACAGGTGAAGTGGTCGAAGGGGGTGAGTGAACGGGGGGTGAACCTCGGCCGTCAGTGTGGTGGCCTGCCGGGCGGGGGCGGCTCCGGCGGGGTCAGGGGCGGCCACGGGGGAGCGCGGGGCCGCCGTGCGCCGCGCGGAGCGGGCGGCGGCGCGGGAGAGCGGCGACGTAAGGCTGTGCGAATACGGGCCGCTCTCTGTTGAATCACGGGGCGGCATGGCACCATCCGAGCCTATGTGACGGCACGTCAGGTATGGGCTGCGCGAAGCGGAGGCTGACGGGTGATGAACGTCGATGGCGGGTGGGGGGCGACCGAAGCCCGGCGGACGGGGCGGGGAGCCCGGGGGCGGGTGGTTCCGCGCGTAGGGGGGGATGGGCGGGAGCGGGCGGTTCCGCAAGGACGGCCGACGGTTCCGGTGCGGGCGGTGGCGGAGGTGCGGGCCGCGGTGCGCGTACGGGCGGCGGCGCGTGTACGGGGGGCCGGGGCTCCGGTACGGGCGGCGGTGCGCGTACGGGCCGGGGCTCCGGTACGGGCAGCGGTGCGCGTACGGGTCGCTGCTCGCGGCGCGGTGGTCGCCGCCGCCGCGCTCGCGTGCGTGACCGGGGCGCAGACCTGGCCGGGCTCCGCGTACGCGGCCCCGCAGCGCCCGGGGGACCCCGGCGCGCAGCGGCGGAGCCTGGAGGAGGTGCGTACGGAGATCGACGCGCTCTACCGGAAGGCGGAGGCGGCCACGGACGCGTACAACGCGGCGGGCGAGCGGCAGGGCGAGCAGGAGCGGGCCATCCTGAAGATCGCGCGGGCGGTGGTGGCCGCGCAGGCGAAGATGGACGGGCTCAGGAACCGGGCCGGGGCCATGGCCCGCGCCCAGTACCGCAGTGGCGGGCTGCCGGCCGAGGCCCGGATGCTGTTCGGCGGCGATCCGGCGCGGTTCCTCGACGACGCGGCCCTCGCCCACAAGGGGCAGCAGGCCGCCCGCGGCCTCATCGCCGACCTCGCCGCTACGCGGACCGCCCTCGACGGGTACGCGAAGGCGGCGAGCGAGCAGTGGGAGAAGATCGCGGACGAGCGGGCGAAGAAGGCGGACGCCAAGAAGGAGATCGAGGGGCGGCTCCGGGCGGCCCAGGGCCTCGAATCGCGGCTGGCGGCGAAGGAGCGGAACCGGCTGCGACAGCTGGAGGAGGAACGGGCGTACGCGGCGCAGGAGAAGTGGCTGGGCGCCGGGGCGCCGAAGGGCGGCGGGGGCGCGGCGAGCGGCCAGGGCGAGCGGGCGGTCGCGTTCGCGACGGCGCAGATCGGCAAGGACTACGTGTGGGGAGCGGTCGGCCCGAACACCTTCGACTGCTCCGGCCTCACCCTCCGGGCGTGGGCCGCGGCGGGCCGCTCCATACCGCGGACCTCGCAGGAGCAGTGGCGGCTGCTGCCCAAGGTCGACGCGCGCGACATGCGCCCCGGCGACCTCGTCATCTACTTCCGCGACGCGAGCCATGTCGGGATGTACGTGGGCGGCGGGGCCATCGTGCACGCGCCGCGGCCGGGCCGCCAGGTGACGCTGGCGGGGGCGGGTTCGATGCCGGTGCTGGGGGTCGTACGGCCTGACGCGTGACGTGGGGGGTGGCGAGCTTAGGGCCGGCGGGGCTGGTGGGATCGGTGAGGCTGGTGGGTCGCAGGGGTGTGAGGGGTGCTCGGGCGTGAGGGGCATAGGGGGATGTGAGGGGCGCGCGTACGTGCGTAGGCGCGCGGGTAGAAGGGGGCGGCGGGCACGAGGTCAGGGGTCAGAGGTCAGGGGTTAGGGGGCAGTGGTGGTCAGCGGAGCTCTCGCAGGGCGTCGTCGAAGGCGGCGTACGCCCGCGCGTCGAAGAGGACGAAGCGGACCTCGGCGATGCCGGTGACGGTGATGCCGGTGGCTGTGCTGCCGGTGCCGGTGCCGGTGTCGCTGTCATCGACTGTTTCGAGGACCGTACGCAGCGCGATGCGGGCGGCGTCCGCGAGCGGCCAGCGGTAGACGCCCGTGGAGATCGCCGGGAAGGCGACCGTGGCGGCGCCGAGTTCGCCGGCGACGCGCAGCGACTCGCGGTAGCAGGAGGCGAGGAGACCGCTCCGGTCCCCGTGCCCGTACCCGTACCCGTCCTCGCCCCCGCCCTCGGTGAAGACCGGGCCGACCGTGTGGACGACCCAGCGCGCGGGAAGGCGGCCGGCGGTCGTCGCGACGGCCTGTCCGGGAGGCAGCCCGCGGCCGTAGCGGGACGCGCGCAGGGCGCGGCACTCGGCCAGGATCTCCGGCCCGCCCCGGCGGTGGATGGCGCCGTCGACCCCGCCGCCGCCGAGGAGGGAGGAGTTGGCGGCGTTGACGACGGCGTCGACGGCCTGCTCGGTGATGTCGCCCTGGGCCAGCGTGATGTTTGTCATTGCCCGATTGTCGCGTGGCAGGCGAAATGCCTGGCGGGGGACGTCATATGGCGCGGCCGGATCGCGTGATGCCATTCCGTTGGGCCGCGCCCTGGCGCTATGGTCGCGTCCGGCGGCCCGCTGATCGAACGGACCGCCGCACCCTGAGGGGGCCGCGCCTCCCGGGGCCCCGTGCCCTCCGGCGTGCCATGGATTCATGGGGGAGGGAAGGGAAGCGAACCGATGTCCGTACCCGTGCCAGGGCCGCGGGCGGCTCCGCCGGGCGAGGCACGGACGCTGCCGCAGCCCCGGACCGCCGCGCAGTTCGACGGCGGTCTCTCGCTGCTCGTCATCGAGGACGATCCGGCGGGCGTGCTCTCCGTGCCCGAGATGCTGGACGCGTCGGGGAAGCCCGTACGCATCCGTACGGCCCGCAATCTGACCGAGGCGGAGCGGCTGCTCACGGACGACGTGCACTGCATCCTCCTCGACCTGGCGCTGCCGGGCGCCTGCCCCGAGGCGGGGGACGGGGGCGAGGACGGGGCCGCGCCGGACACCCTGGAGACGCTGCGGCAGGTGCTGCGGCTCGCGCCGCGCCACGCGGTGCTGGCGCTGACCGCCGAGACGGACGTGGAGCGGGCGACGGAGGCTGTACGGGTCGGGGCGCAGGACTACCTCTTCCGCGACGAGCTGGACGAGCGGGTGCTGAGCCGCGCGATCCGCTACGCGGTCGAGCGCAAGCGCGCCGACGTCGCGCAGCGGCAGCTGAGCGAATCGCGGCTGCGCGCGCAGGAGAACGCCCGGCTGGAGCGCGGCCTGCTGCCCACTCCATTGTTGGAGGGCTCCGACCTGCGCTTCGCCGCCCGCTACCGCCCCGGCCGCAGCCGGGCGCTGCTCGGCGGCGACTTCTACGACACGGTGCGTACGCCCGACGGCACGGTGCACGCGATGATCGGCGACGTCTGCGGGCACGGCCCGGACGAGGCGGCGCTCGGCGTCGAACTGCGCATAGCCTGGCGGGCGTTGACCTTCGCCGGGCTGAGCGGCGACGAACTGCTCTCGACGCTCCAGCGGGTGCTGGAGCACGAGCGCGCGAACGAGGAGATCTTCGCGACGCTCTGCACCATGGACATCGCGCCGGACGGCGGCAGCGCGGGCATGTTCCTCGCGGGCCACCCGACGCCGTTGCTCGTACGGCCGGATCAGCGCTTACCGCTGCTGCTCCCGTACGAGGACGGCGGCCCGGCCCTCGGGCTGCTGCCGGAGGCCCGCTGGCCGCGGCACGATCTCGAACTCGGCTCCGAGTGGAGCCTGTTGATGTACACCGACGGCCTCATCGAGGGCCGGGTCGGCGCGGGGACGCAGCGGCTCGGGCAGGAGGGGATGGCCGAACTGATAGGCCGTCAGTTCGGGGAGGGGCTGCGCGGGGAGAAGCTGCTGGACGCGGCGGTCACGGAGGTACGGGACCTGAACGGGGGCGAGTTGACGGACGACGTGGCGGTGCTGTTGCTGGACCGGGGCTGACGGGCCGGGGCCGGCGGCTGATGGCCGACGGGCCGAGGGGCTCACCGGCCGAGGGGCTGCCCGCCGGGTGGCTGCTCGGCGGCTGGGGTGAGTCAGCGGCCGCCGTTGTACGGACCGTACGGGCCGTCCGAGCTGGAGCCGCCGCGGCGCGGGCCGCCGCGCCGGCCGGAGACCCGCTTGAGCGCGGGGCGCACGTCCACCGTGTAGACGATGGTGGCGATGAGGCCCAGGATCGGCAGGAAGGCCATGACGCCGCCCATGAAGAAGTTCAGGGCGGCCGAGATGCCGAGGATGATCAGCCAGAAGGGCTTGGTCTGCTTGTCGGCCGCGCGGTAGGCGTCCTCGCGGTGGACGGCGGCGTCGATGAACGCGACCACGGTGAAGACCAGCAGGGCGATCGACACCCAGTACATGACGCTGCCGAAGGCTTGCACCAGCACGCCGTTCACCTCTCAGTCCTCTCGTCCTTCGTGGGGCCCGTACGGCCTCGCCTCGCGGCCCGGTGGCCCCGTGGACGTACAGCCGCCACCGTACCCGTACAACGGGCCGGACACGCTGGGCGTGCCCGGCCCGTTCGCGGGGCCTACTGGTCGGCGCCCTTGGGGGCGGGCTTCTTCGCGGCGGCGGGCTTGCGGGCGGCGGGCTTCTTGGCGGAGGCCTGCGGGCCGGTGGCCTCGCTCTTGGCCCCGTCCTTGGCCGCGCCCTTCGTCCCGCTCTCCTCGGGGTCGGGCTCGATGGCGACGGCGATCTCGGCGACGTCGTCGGCCGCCTCGCCGCGCCAGGTCTGCACGGCCTCGCGGCCGCGCTCGGCCAGCTTCTCGTACGTCTCGCCGGCCTTGGCCGCGTACCCGACGGCCTGGCCCACGCCCTGCAGCGCCAGGTCCTGCGCGGTGTCGCGCCACTTCCTCAGGTCCGTGTCGAGGGACCCGAACACCTCGGTGACCTTGGTCTGCACGGTCACCTGGGCCTCCTTGGCCTGCTTGGTGACCCGCTCCTGCACGGCCTTGGGGTCGGTCTCCCGCAGCTCGGCGATGAGACCGGGCGCCTCGGCGATCAGCTGCCCGATCTTCTCGGCGGTCGCGTCGGCGGCCCCGGCCGCGGCGTAGAGCGGCTTCGGGTCGGTGAGGGTCTTGCGGATGTCTTCGGCGATGGCCATGGCGATGGTCTCCCGGATCAGCTAGAGGATGTGCCTGCTTCGTCGTCGCCGTCTTCTTGGTCCGGCGCGAGCCCGTTCTCCTTGCGGAAGGACTCGTAAATCTGGAGCAGCACCTGTTTCTGCCGCTCATTGATCGAGGGATCGGCGAGGATCACACTCCGCACCTCGGCCTCGTCCCGGTCCCGCTCGTCGAGGATCCCGGCCTGCACGTACAGGGTCTCGGCGGAGATCCGCAGCGCCTTGGCGAGCTGCTGCAGGATGTCCGCGCTCGGCTTGCGCAGCCCGCGCTCGATCTGGCTGAGATACGGGTTCGACACCCCGGCGGCATCGGCGAGCTGCCGCAACGACAGCTGCGCGCTGCGCCGCTGCTCCCGCAGGAACTCGCCGAGATTGCCGACGTTCAGTGATGCCATGCCTCGATGCTGCACCACCCTCGCTAACTATTGCAAGCGGATGCTTGCAGAAGTTAGCTACGCCACTTCGGGGCTGCGCGCCCGAGGCGGCCGGTTGAGCGCCTCACCTGGCCACTGTGGGTTGCCGATCGGCTCCGAGATCGAGGCGCATAGCGTCACGAAGTCGCGCGAGCGCAGCCTCGTATTCGGCGCGGCCACCCGAGTAGACCTCGTCTCCGGCGAGGGCGCCGGCCGCAGCGATATCCCGCACGTCCCGTAGCCGGCGAAATGCGTCCTCGGAGGCGACGAATACATTCGACGCGGCCGTGATCGACATCTGATAGCGCACGCTGTAGCACGGGGCGAAGCTGTCGCGTGCGGAGCGCTCGCGTTCGGCCAGGCCCACGGTCTGATCGCGGGCCAGGCTGCGGAAGTCGTTGCGGGCCTGGGAGAGGCACGTGAGGTACTCGCCGTATAGGGCACGTCGTGCGCTGATGAGGCGATCATCTTGCTCCCGTCGCCAGCGACTGCGATCGAGCAACGCGGCGGAAGCGGTCGCGATAAAGGCGCCGACTACGGCACTGGCCAGCGTCATCCAGGGCATGGCCCAGAGTAGGACGCGTCCCGGCATGCCAAAAGCGTGCCGCAGCACCCCTCCTCAGGGAAGCTGCGGCTTGCCGGCCGCTTCTGAGCCGGCGTGGCCGACTGAAATGCTCAGCGGCCGGCCCGGATGTTCAGTCGCACATGTGCGCGCGGTGGTGGGTGTGCTCCGTCTGACTCTCAGGTATGAGGGCGGGCGTCTCGGAGTAGGCACGCGGGGCCGCGAGGCCGCGGTTTGCTATGGATCTGTAAAGGCGTGGGGCCGGAGGGAACGGGGGGTGTGGGTGGGGCATCTCTGGGGGCAGCGGGGCGCGTTGGGCGTCTTCGTGGGGGAGATCCGCAGGAGGTAAGTCCATGACCAGGACGAAGAAGACCGGGATGACGGTTCGGGGCGGGCGTGCGGCCGTGATCGGTGCGCTGGGGCTGGCCTCGGTGGCGCTGGCCGCCGGGCCCGCGTTCGCCAAGGGCGACGTGAGCATCAAGGCGCCGCACACCGCGCAGGTCGGCAAGACCTTCACGGTGTCGGCGAGCGCGGACGACGACGCCTCCAGCTATCTGCGGGTATGCCTGGAGGGGCGTAGCGGCAAGCAGGCTTGGGCCCAGGTGACCTGCGGCGCCGTGGTCGAGAGGGGCGACGGCGACGCGAAGGCCGCAGCGAACGTCAAGGCCGCGCGCAGCGGCGCCCTCGAATACCGCGCCGTCGTGTACGGGCTGCTCTCCCCGAAGGACAAGCACCCCGTGCGCCAGCGGACCTCCGACGTCGCGACGGTGAACGTCCGCTGAGGACGACCAGGGTGATGAGGGTGATGGCGCCGGCAGTGGACGTGCGCTGACAGTGACAGTCCTGCCATGGGCCGCAGTTGGGGTTTTTGGCGTCAACTGCCGTCCTTGGCCTGGCTGTTCCCTGTCCCTTCAGTCTGCGCGTACGACCGCAGGCCCCGGTCCGCGAACGCGATCAGCCACTCGAAGCTCTCGTCCACGTCGGCGCTCCACTGGAAGCCGTCCGCCGCCTGCAAGGTGGCGAAGCCGTGGCAGAGGCTGCGCAGCGCGCGCAGGGCGTGGTCCACGTCGGGTTCGGGTACGGCGTAGCCGCGCAGGACCGCCGTGAACGCGTTGAGCAGCCGCGCGCCCTCGACGGCCAAGGGGTCGTCGGGGCCGGTGGGTTCCATGCCGACGGTCGCCGCGTACCGGCCGGGGTGGTCCAGGACGAACGCGCGGAACGCGCGGGCCGCCGCCGCCAGGGCGTCGCGCCCCGCGTACCCCTGGACCGCGCCGCCGACGGCGTCGGCCGCCTCGCCCACCGCCAGGGCCGCGATGCGCCGGTTGAGATCCTCCTGACCGCCCACGTGTTTGTACAGGGACGGCGTACGCACCCCGACCCGCTCCGCCAGCAGGCCCATCGTCAGGTGGGCGATGCCCACCTCGTCGGCCAGGGCGGCGCCCGCCGCGACCACGGTCGCCGCGTCCAGGCCGGCCCTAGGCACGGGCGGCGTCCGGCTGTGCCTGGAGGAAAGCGAGCATCAGGGAAACCACCTGGTCGGGGAACTGGTCGTGCGGGTAGTGGCCCGCGCCCTCGATCATCTCAAGGCGGCCCAGGCCCGGCGGCAGGGCGTCGACGATCGCCGCTCCCTCGGCACGCGGGTCCGCCCAGTCCGGGTCGAGCGTGCCCATCACGACCAGAACCGGGCAGCGTACGTCGCCGAGTCGCGCCCCGGCGTCGGTCGGGGCGCTGCGTCCCATGCCCTGGAGCGCCTTCATCCGGCCCGGCTCGCGCAGCAGCGAATCGACGCGGTCGAGCCGCTCACCCCAGTCGGCCGGCTTCCTCCCGGGGTAGGCCACGTCGAGGTACGAGCGCCACAGCGGCACGCTGCCGAGCGCGAGCACGCCGAGCAGCCGCAGCATGCCCCGCCGGAAGCGCCTCACCCGCAGGTCGCCGAGGCGCGTCGACTGCTTGCGCGTGAACGTCCCCAGCTCGACGACCGCGCTGATGACGGAGGGTTCCCGCGCCGCGGCGATGGTGGCGGCGCCGCCGGACATCGAGTGGCCGACGAGTACCGCCGGGCCGCCGCCGAGGTGGCGGATCACGGCGAGCAGGTCGCCGGCGATGGCGGTGCGGCTCCAGTCCGGCCAGTCGGCGCTGGACTCGCCGCAGCCGCGCAGGTCGACGGCGGCGACCCGGTAGCCCGCCGCCACCAGTCGCGGGGTCACGGCGCGGTAGGCCGCGCGGCTGTCGCCCATGCCGTGCGCGAGGACGATCAGCGGGCCGGCGCCCGCCACCTCGTACGCGATCGTTCCGCCGTCGACGGTCAGGTACTCGGTCATGGTGTCCCTCCGCGGGCGGTGACTGTCGGCCGTTGGCTAATGTTGTTAGCTTGAAGCTAATTGTGTTAGCTGTGTCTGTCAATGTCCGGCAGTAGTCCCTCCGGCAGTAAGTCGCTGGCTTCCCGTCCCTCCCGTCGCCGAGACTTCCCGCGTGACGCTTCACGAGGACGAGATCCCCGCCGACGAGCCCCTGGTCCGTTCGCTGCTGAAGGCGCAGCGCCCGGAGTGGGCCGGGCTCCCCCTGTCGCCCGCGGGCGCGGGTACGGACAACACCATGTACCGGCTCGGCGCCGACCTGCTCGTACGGCTTCCGCGGACCGCCGGCAACGCGCAGTCCGTACGGAAGGAACAGGAATGGCTTCCCCGCCTGGCGCCCCGCTTCTCCTGGCCGATTCCCGAGCCCGTGCACGCCGGGACGCCGACCGGCGACTTTCCGCTGTTGTGGTCGGTCTACCGGTGGATCGACGGGGACGTGGCCGGGCCGGAGACCGTACGGGACTGGGCCGCGTTCGGGGCGGACCTGGCGGCTGTCGTGCGGGAGCTCCATCGCGTCGACCTCATGGGGGCGACGCGTGCGGACGGTCTCAACTGGTACCGCGGGGGCGGCTTGGGGCCGTGTGACCAGTGGGTCAGCGGGTGTTTCGATGAGTGCCGAGCCCTCGTGGGTTCGGAGCCCGGTGCCGAGCTCGATGCCGAACCCGGTGCCGAACCCGATGCCGAGCTCGACATCGACGCTCTGGAAGGGATGTGGCGGGCCGCGCTCGCGCTGCCCGAGTCCACCGGGCCCCACGTGTGGCTCCACGGCGACCTCAAGCCGACCAATCTCCTGGTCAGGGACGGGGAACTGCACGCGGTCATCGACTTCGGAGGGCTCTCGATCGGTCTCCCCGACGCGGAGCACTCGCCCCTCTGGGATCTTCCGCCGCAGGCACGGCGGGCCTACTGGGACGCCCTGAACCTCGACGACGCCACCTGGGCCCGCGCCCGCGCCTGGGCGATCGCGGTGGGCGTCAGCGGCATCGCGTACTACTGGCGCACCTTCCCGGCCTTCGTTGCCGAGTGCCGGGCGCGGCTTGAGGCGATCCTCGCGGACGCCGCGGCGCGTTGATTTCCCCCTGCGCCGGGTGCGCCGAGTGCGTCGAGTGCGCCGGTTGCGCCGGATGCGTCGGACAGGCGGGTCCTCAGGCTGTGGTCGCGGCCTCCTTCTCCTTCGTCATCGGATGCGTCGCGAGCGGCGTGATGTCGATCTCGGCGTACGGGCGGATCGGCAGGCTCTCCAGCGCCTCCTCCAGCGCGTCCACGTCCGCCGTCGTCCAGATGCCGATGTTGGCGCGGCGGCCGGGGAGGCGCCAGAAGTGGCGCAGTACGCCCTGGCTCATGAGCTCGCGGCCTCGGACGCGCTCCCGCGTGATCAGGTCCTCCCGCTCGTCGGCGGGGAGTTCGTAGGCGCGGGTCGTGTCGATGCGTACGAGGAAGTCCATTGGGTTTCCCTACCTCTCGTCGTTGTTCGTCGTCGTGCGCCGTTTTGCGTCGCCCTTTGGTGCCGGTGCTCCGCCACAGCGCGATCGACCATACATCGATGTTCGTCGAACATCGAAGAAATGTATTCTGGCCCCATGCCACGACAGATCCACCACCCCGACCCGCAGGACATCCACCTCGCCCAGGCCCTCGCCGCCCTGGGCGACTCGGTGCGGCTGCGGATCGTCGGAGTGCTCGCCGACCGCCGCGAGCACCCTCGGGAGGACTTCGAGCTCGGGGTGGGGCCCTCGACGGTCAGCCACCACATGAAGATCCTCCGGGAGGCGGGGTTCACCTGGCACCGGCTGGAGGGGACGCGGTGTTACGTGTCCCTGCGCGAAGAGGCGTTCCAGCGGTTTCCGGGTGTCCTGGACAACGTGCTGCGGGTGTTCGCGGCACAGGGGACGGGAAGCCGGCCGGGTCGCGGACCGGCGGGCGACTGAGGCGGTGTCAGGGGCGGTGTCAGGGGCGTCGGAGCAAGGCGACGCCCGCCTGCTCACGGACGTACGCGACTACCTGCGGCCCGCCCGTTCCAGCAGGAGTGCCTGCTCGCGGGCGTTGCGGGTCAGGGACGCCGCGCGGGCGAATTCCGTACGGGCCTCGTCGGCGCGGCCCAGGCGCTCCAGCAGATCGCCCCGGACGCTCGGCAGGAGGTGGTACCCCTTCAGGGCCGGTTCGTCGGCCAGCGCGTCCACCAAGTGCAGGGCGGCCTCCGGGCCTTGGGCCATCGAGACGGCGACGGCGCGGTTCAGCTCCACCACCGGGGACGGGGCCAGGGCCATCAGCCGCCCGTACAGCGCGGCGATCGTCGCCCAGTCCGTGTCCTCGTAACGGACCGCCTGCGCGTGGCACGCGGCGATCGCGGCCTGGACGGCGTACGGGCCGTGGCCCGCGCGGTGCAGGGCCTCGATGCCGCGGCGGACGAGCATCCGGTTCCACCTGCTCCGGTCCTGGTCGGCGAGGAGCACCGGCGCGCCGTCCGGGCCCGTACGCGCCGCGATGCGCGACGCCTGGAACTCCAGGAGCGCCGCCAGACCGTGCACTTCCGGCTCGCCGGGCATCAGACCCGCGAGGACCCGGGCGAGGCGGAGCGCCTCCTCGCACAGCGCCGGGCGCACCAGGTCCTCGCCGGCCGTCGCCGAGTAACCCTCGTTGAAAATGAGGTAGATGACCTCCAGTACCGAGGAGAGGCGTGCCGCCCTCTCGGCGGCTCCCGGCACTTCGAAGGGGACCCCGGCCTTGGCGAGCGCGCGTTTCGCCCGGACGATGCGCTGGGCGACCGTCGGCTCCGAGGCCAGGAAGGCGCGGGCGATCTCCGCCGTCGTCAGCCCGCCCAGCAGCCGCAGGGTGAGCGCGATCCGCGCCTCGGTCGACAGCACGGGGTGGCACGCCGTGAAGATCAGCCGCAGCAGATCGTCACCGATGGCCCCGGCGTCCGCGGCGCCTTCGGAGTGCTCGGGGTCTTCGGGGTGTCCGGGGTCTTCGGGGTATGGCGGCGCTACGTCGGTCAGCGCGCGCCCGACCTCCGCGAGCTTGCGCGCGTACGTCTCCTTGCGGCGTACGAGGTCGATCGCGCGGTGCTTGGCGGTGGCCATGAGCCAGGCGCCCGGCTTCTCCGGTACGCCCGACTCGGGCCACTGTTCCAACGCGGCGACCAGGGCGTCCTGCGCCAGCTCCTCGGCGATGCCCACGTCCCGTACGATCCGGGCGACACCGGCGATGATCCGCGCGGACTCGATCCTGAACACCGTCTCGACCGATTCGGCTGCCTTGGCCGTCTTCGAGGTTCGGATCGTTTCCGTCGTCCTGCTCGTACTCGCTGCTGCCGTCACGGCCACTTATCAGAGCAGCCGCGCAAGGGTGGGGCAAGCGTGTTCGAGCAGGCGCGGCCGGGTCAGGCTTCGATGATCTCGCGGACTTCAGCCGTGATGGTCCAGTAGTCCTCATGCGTCCGCAGGAACCGCTTGGTCCACTCCACCGCCTCGGCCTTGTCCTTGGCCTGGATGATGGAGTAGCCGCCGATGACCTCCTTGCTCTCCGTGAAGGGCCCGTCGGTGCAGCTCATCTTGCCGCCGGACCAGGTGACGCGGGTGCCCTCGGCGGTCGGCTTGAGACCGGCCGTGTCCAGCATGACCCCGGCCTTGGTGATCTCCTCCAGCAGTGCGCCCATCCGCTCCAGCAACTCGGGGCTGGGGCCGTCGGCGGGGGAGTTCCGCTCGTCGATGCGGATCATCGTCAGGTAGCGCGGCATGGTGACTCCTCGGTCGGGAGGGCGGGGGCTCTCCCCGCCTCTCACCCTTGCGTCGAACGGGAGACGCCCGGATCGACAGCTCCGCCGAAGTTTCTCGGAGAATTTTTCGTGCCCGCCCCGGAGGTTCGGGCAAGGTGTCGCGTCCCCCGCTTACGTGCCTGCCCCTCGTCTCAGTGCGCGGCGGCAGGCGGCCACGGCCGGGTGGCCGCTGCTGCCGCGGCGTACGGCCGTGGCGAGGCGGCGCGAGCGGTGGCCGCGGGGGAGGCGGTGCAGGGGGACGGTCGGGGGGCGGCCGTTCCATACGAGGTCCGGCAGCAGGGCGACGGCGTGGCCCTGTTCGACGAGGCGCAGGTGGAGCAGGAGGTCGGTGGATTCGAAGCGTACGTCGGGCTCGAAGCCGGCCGTGCGGCACAGGGCCATCGCCCAGCAGCGGGCGGCCGTGCCCTCGGGCTCCAGCACCCAGGGGCGGTCGGCCTGTGCACGGAGCGTCGCTCGGGGGCTCGTGGCCGTGGTGTTCGCCGTTGCCGTGGGGCTCGTGAGGTCTGTGGGACCCGCGGGGCCCATGAGGTTCGTAGGGCCCGTGAGGTCCGTGGAGTCGGTGGGGGCCGGGGGCGGCGGCGTGGCCAGGTGCATGGGGTCCTCGTACAGGTCCTCCCGCTCCAGGCCGTCCGGCCGGGGGCCGGGGCTGCCCGGGTACTCCTCGGCGATGACCAGGTCGAAGTCGCGGGCGAGGAGGGCGGGCAGCGCCCGTTCCGGCTCCATCTGGGTGACGTGCACGCGCAGCCTGGGGTGCGCGTCGCGCAGCAGCGTCAGCGCGGCCGGGACCAGGGTGAGCGCGGCGGTCTGGAAGGTGGCGACGCGCAGGCTGCCGGAGAGGTCGGTGAGGGAGGCGGCGATGTCGGCCTCGGCGCGTTCCAGGCGTTCGAGCACCGCTTCGGTGTGGGCCACGAGGATCTCCGCCTGCTCGGTGAGCCGGACCCTCCGCCCCACGGGCTCCAGCAGCGGAACGCCGACCTCCGCCTCCAGCTGGGAGAGCTGCTGCGAGACGGACGACGGGCTGTAGGAGAGGGCCGCGGCGACCGCCGCGAGGGTCCCGCGGTGCTTGAGCTCGCGCAGCAGCCGCAGCCGGTGCAGGTCGAACATCGGCGCTCCCTTCGGCTCACCTGACGAATATAGGTCGGAAACATTTGCTGGACCGATGGGTTGCCCGGATCGCAAGCTGGCCCCATGCCGAAGATCGCTGCCGCCTCCGCCCGTACGCCCGCTCGTACGCCCGCCGGCGGGCCTGCCGCGCGTACGCCCGCTCGTACGCCCGTCCGTACGCCCTCCTGGTACGCGCGTCCGGCCGCCCGCGCCTGGACCTGCGAACCCGCGCCCGCCGACGTACGGGCCTTCCACGCCTCGCTGCCCGGATACCGTCCCACGCCGCTGACCGAACTTCCGGAGATCGCCGCCGAACTGGGCGTCGGCCGGTTCTTCGTCAAGGACGAGTCGTCGCGGCTGGGGCTGCCGGCGTTCAAGGCGCTGGGCGCGTCGTGGGCGGTGCACCGGGTCCTGTCGTCCCGCGGGGCGGGAGACGGCGCTCCGCTGCGGCTGGTCACCGCGACCGACGGGAACCACGGGCGGGCGGTGGCCCGTACCGCCAGGCTGCTCGGGCACCGGGCGCACGTCTTCGTGGCGGCCGGGGTGCATCCGGGGGCCGTGGCCGCCATCGCGGGGGAGGGGGCGCGGGTCACCGAGGTGCCGGGCGTCTACGACGACGCCGTGCGCGCCGCGGAGGCGGCGGCCGCCGCGCCGGACTCGGTCCTCGTCCAGGACACCGCCTGGCCCGGCTACGAGGAGATCCCCGGCTGGATCGCCGAGGGGTACTCCACCCTGTTCGCCGAGGTCGACGACCAGCTGACGGCCGCGGGCGCCGGGGCGCCCTCGCTCGTCGCCGTCCCCGTCGGCGTCGGCTCGCTCGCCCAGGCCGCCGTCACCCACTACCGCGGCCGGCGCTCGGCGGGCGGGGCGGCGTTGCTGTCGGTGGAGCCCGAGAACGCGGCGGGGGTGCTGCACAGCCTGCTGGCCGGGCGGCCGCTCACCGTGGCCACCGGCGCCACGACCATGGCCGGCCTCAACTGCGGCACTCCCTCCAGCCTGGCGTGGCCCTATCTGCGCGACGGCCTGGACGCGGCCGTCACCGTGACGGACGCCGCCGGCGCCGTCGCGGCCAGGGCGCTGGCCGCGCACGGCGTCTCCTCCGGCCCCTGCGGGGCCGCCTCCCTCGCGGGCCTGCGCGCCGCCCTCACCGGCGAGGGCGCCGCGGACCGCCGTACGGAACTGGGGCTCGGGTCCGGCGCCGCCGCCGATGCCGCCGCCGATAGCGATACCGCCACCGACGTCGGTACCGATGTCGCCACCGATGCCGTTGTCGTCGCCTTGAGTACGGAGGGCGCGGCCGCCAACCCGCATGGCGGATGAGGGAGTTCGACGACAGGGGCCACGGCCCCGCCGGTGGTCAGCCGTTCGCCGCCGGCAGCGGCAGGGCCGTGATGATCGCCGAGACCAGGATGACCGCCGCCAGGGCCACCGCCTCCGCGCGAGCCGGACGGGTGGGGCCGGAGGGGGCGTTGGGGTCCGGGGAGCGGGGGAGGCGGAGGCGGGCGGCGAGGGCCAGGGCGGCTACGACGGCCACCAGGGCCAGCTTGGCGAGCAGCGCGCGCCCGTACGCCGTCGTCAGCGCCGCTTCGAGCGGCAGTCGGCGCAGGGTGCTGAGGGTGCCCGTCACCGCCAGGGCCGCGAAGAGGACGGCGGCCGGCCGGGCGTAACGGCGCAGCAGCGCCTTGGCTGCGTCCGGTCGGCCCCGCCACAAGCGCATCGTGCGCAGTACGTGCACCAGCCCGCCCGCCCACAGCGCCGCCGCGCTCAGGTGAATGAGCGTCAGCAGCGAACCCAGCAACGGACTGTCGGCCTCCGGGTGTGCCCGTAGCGCCTCCCCGACGGCGACCAGCGCCAGCGGGGCCGGGGCGAGGCCGGGGCGGCGCAGCGCGATGCAGACGGCCGCGAAGAGGAAGCCGTTGGCTTCCAGCAGCGCCAGCCCGCCGGGCCGCGTCGCGTACGTCCCGACGAGGTCGCCGCCCGTCAGCCCCGCCGCCAGTGAGCCGTCCCCGGCGAGTACGGCGATCTGGCCGGCCGCCGCCGCGCACCCGGCGACGGACGCCGCCAACCCCCAGCTGCGCGGGGTTAGTTCGGGCGCGTCGGGGACCGTGCGCGCGAGCCGGTTGGCGGCTGCTTCGCCCAGTTGGAGGGAGAACGCGGCCAGCAGCACCGTTCGCAGCATGGTCGTGATCCCCGCGCCCGGCACCGTGATCTCGTTCGTGCCGGACAGGGCGGCCGTGGCGCCGAGCAGCGAGACGATGAGGAACACCGCCGCGGGTGCCGCCACCGCGGCGATCAGTCTCGCGCGCCGGCGGCGGGTGTCGGTGACCGAAGAGCCCGGAAGCATCATCGGGCGATCGTCCCCGGACCGTACAAATCCGGCAAGACCGGCGCGCGCCACGCTGGTCCACCTGGGTACGACGGGTCCCCCGGCCGCAGCCAAGCGGCTGGCGCCGCGGTCAGCGGCCGGGGTGTGCCGTTGCCTGCGGCCTGTGGCCTGCGGGTGGGCGGTCGCCTCCGGCCGGGCCATGCCGAGCCCGGCCATCGGTCACTGCCATCGGTCACCACCTGCGGTCGATGCCCCTGCGTGCCCGCGCCTGCCCGTGCGCCCCGCTTACCGTGGAGGCCGGACCCCCCGCCTGTGAAGAGAGACATGACCGACGTGAACGCCGTTAATACCGACACCGCCGCCTGGCTCGACGCCGCCGCGATCGATCCCGCCGTGCGGGAGCTGCGCCCCGACTACCGCGCCCTGCTCATCACGGCCGAGGGGCTGGTCCCCGGCCCCAGCGACGCCGTCGGGGAGCGGATGCTCGCGGCGGCCGAGGAGTCCGCGCGCAAGTGGCTCGCCGACGGGCGGGCGGCCGAGGAGCACCCGCACCTCGCGGCCTGGCGCGAGGCGTTCCGCGCCTTCGGCGCGAAGCCGCAGCGGACCCGGCCCAGCGCGGAGGCGCTGCTGCGCCGGGCCGCCGACGGGCTGCCGCGCGTGGACCGGCTCACCGACATCTACAACGCGGTCTCGGTCGCGCACGTCGTGCCGCTGGGCGGCGAGGACCTCGACCACTATGAGGGCGCGGCCCGGCTCGTACGGGCTGACGGCACCGAGGAGTTCGTGACGGCCGCCGGGGGCGAGAGTGTCGTCGAGCACCCCGCCGCCGGGGAGGTCGTATGGCGCGACGACGCGGGCGTCACCTGCCGCCGCTGGAACTGGCGGCAGTGCGTCCGTACCCGCCTCACCCACGACACCACCCGCGCCTTCTTCCTCCTCGACGCGCTCGGCCCCATGGACGACGCGGCCCTGACCGCCGCGGGCGACGCGCTCTCCGAGGCCCTGGCCGAGTCCAGCCCCGGCGTACGCCTCGCCACGCGCCTCGTCGCGGCGACCGGGGGCGGGAACGGGGGCGGGGGCGAGTAGCGGCTGCGCCGGGCGGGGCGCGGGTGTACGGGAGGCAGCCCCGCGACGGCGGCGCGACGCGCTCGAAGCCAGGCCGGCGCTCACGCACCGGTCCAGCGCCCGAGCGTCGGGTCGGCGCCCGAGCGTCGGTCCAGCATCCGCGGACCGCGCCAGTGAGCGCCCACGCACTGGTCCGGCGCTCGTCACCGGGCGCACCCGCCCCCGGCCGACACCCGCCCCCCCTGTGTACGGACCCCGGCTCCCCACGGCCCGCAGACGACGTACAGCCGCCAGCCCCCAGCCGCCAGCCCCCAGCCGCCAGCCCCCAGCCGCCAGCCCCAGCCCCCAGACGCCAGCCGCCAGCCCCAGCCGCCCCACCCCCCCGCCGGAACGCGCCCGTCTCAACTCCCGTACGGTCGCGCCTCCCGCGCCGTCATCAGGGCCCGTGCCCACCACCCGAGCTGGTCGAGCATGGTCTTGGTGGCCGCCGCGGCCGCCGCGCCGTCCTTGTGGCTGCCGTCCTCGTCGAACTGGCCCCAGGGCATGTGGAAGCTGACCGTGTCGCGGACGGTGACCGTGTGGAGTTCGGCGAAGACCGGGCGCAGGTGCTCGACGGCGCGCAGGCCGCCGGAGAGGCCGCCGTAGGAGACGAAGCCGACGGGCTTGGCCTGCCATTCCTCGCGGTGCCAGTCGATGAGGTTCTTGAGGGAGGCGGGGTAGCTGTGGTTGTACTCGGGGGTCACGACGACGAAGGCGTCGGCGGCGGCCAGGTGCGGGGTGACGGCGGCCAGGGCGGCGGCGGACTCGGCGTCGGGCTCGCCGCTGAGGTTCATCGGGAGCGGGGTCTCGGCCAGGTCGACGACGTGCGTCTCGACGTCGTCGCGGCGCGCGGCCTGGGCGATGAACCAGTTGGCGACGGTGGGGCCGAAGCGGCCCTCCCGCGTGGAGCCGATGATCACGGCCAGCCGGTAGGGGCGTTCGGGCGCAGCGGGTGTCGCGGGCGTGGTGTGCGTAGCGGGGGTGACGGGCGTGGTGGTCATGGCGAATCCTTCCCCAGGCGTTCGGAACGGCGGGTGTGCCGTGGGAAAGAGCCTCCAACTTAAACAATGGTTTAAGTCAAGTTAGTCTGGTCCCCATGACCCAAGTCCCCTGGCAGGCCAAAGAACTGACCGTCGGCGAACTCTCCGAGCGCAGCGGCGTCCCCGCCTCCGCGCTCCGCTTCTACGAGCGCCAGGAACTCATCAACAGCCGCCGCACCAGCGGCAATCAGCGCCGCTACGCCCGCGATACGCTCCGCCGCGTCGCCTTCATCCGGGTCTCGCAGCGGCTCGGCATCCCGCTCGCCGCCATCCGGGACGCCCTCGCGATGCTCCCCGAGAACCGCACGCCCACCCGCGAGGACTGGGCGCGGGTCTCCGAGTGCTGGCGGCAGGATCTGACCGAACGCATCGATCAGATGACCAGGCTCCGCGACCATCTGACCGACTGCATCGGCTGCGGCTGCCTGACCATCGACCGCTGCATCCTCGCCAACCCGGGCGACCGGCTCCAGGCGGAGGGCCCGGGCCCGCGCAAGCTCATCGGCTCGTAAACCCGCGCAAGCTCATCGGCTCGTAGGCCCGCGGGGCCGTACGGTCGCCGCGTCGCACGGCCGCGCGCCCCGCAAGCCCTCACGCGTCAGAAGACGTCCGGGCACCACGGGCGGCGCGACGTCCGCAGCAGCGCGTCCGCCGTCGCCGCCGCCCCCTCGCGCTCCTCCCGCACCCGGCCCAGCGCGGCGAGCCGCACCGCGGACTCGTCGCCTAGGTACAGAGTTCCCAACTCCCCGACGTCCAGGGTCAGATCGGGCGAGCGCGTCGTCGGGGCGCAGGTCGCGCCGTCGGGGGCCGCGTCCAGGAGGTAGCGGCCGGAGGCCAGGCCCGCGGGGTCCCGTACGTCCAGGACCAGGGCGGCCGTCGTTCCGTACGTACGGGCCTCCAGCAGCCGCGGCACGTCCAGCGGCCGGAGCCACAGATAGTCGGCGTGGGTGATGACGCGGGCCGCGCGGGGGTCGCCGAGCAGGAGCGGGAGCACGTCGTCGGGGGCGCGGTGGCCGCTGCGGACCTTGGATATCCAGTCGACCGACAGGACGAAGTGCCACAGGGCGCGCTCGGCCGCGGGCGAGGCGGCGAGCAGGCTGCGCACGGCCGCCGTGTTGTCGGGCAGCTTGCCGTCCCAGCCCTCCTCGACCTGGTACGAGAGCAGGCCGTCGACCGTTCCGTCCGGGCCCCGGTAGACGGCGTAGAAGGGTTCCTTCCACGGCTCGTCCGACGAGGTGGGGGACAGCGCGCCGGTCTCCAGCCGCCACCAGCGCTCGCTGCGGTCTATCAGGCCGGGCCGTACCGCGCGGAGCCGTTCGTGGAAGGCGGGGCCGAGTTCCCGTACGGCCTCGGGGGTCGCGAAGTCCACCCGGCCGCCGTCCGCGGGGCCCGCGTACCGCCGGTCGAGGGCGGTGCGCGCCACGTCGATCTCCCACTCGGTGATCCAGGTGGCGGGGCCGAAGCCGTACCGCCCGTAGATCGGGTATTCGGCGGAGATCAGCGTCGCGACGGCGTCGCCGCGCTCCTTGGCGAGCCGCAGATCGGCGTCCATCATGCGGCTGAGCAGGCCGCGGCGGCGGTGCGTCGGCGACACCGTCACATTGCTGATCGCGTCGGCCGGCACCGCGGCGCCGCCGACCACCGTGAGCTGCTGCGCGAAGCTGCGGAAGGTGGCCACGCAGCGGCCCGCGCCGTCCGGACCCGCCGCGAACGCGCCTTGCGTACGGGCGAGGTCGATGCCCGCCAGCCGGACCTCGACCTCCTCCTTGGAGACCGTGGGACGGCGCAGGAACCCGACGTGCATCGCCCGGCACCAGTCCGGGACGTCGGATTCGGCGATCGTACGGACCTGGACCTCTGGACTCATGGGCACACGCTAGGTGCGCCCGTCCGGGCCCGCACCCGAATTTCCCCGGGGAGGCGGGACCGCCTCAGAACGCCGCGCGGACCTCGCCCACCCGCTCGCCGCCGCCGAGCAGCGGTGCGTCGCCGATGCGGGCGACGACGGGGGAGTCGACGCCGAGGAGGATGAGCGCCCGCGCCAGTACGGGGCCGAGCGCGCGTCCGGATCCGTCGTCGATCTTGAAGGCGAGGGCCCGGCCGTCCGGCAGCGCCACGGCCTGCACGGCCTCCGCGCCCATCTTCGACAGGGCGCCCGGCACCTCGCTCATCAGCCAGGTGTCGGGGCGGCGGGTGCCGGCCACGTACTCGGGGTGGGCGCGCATCGCGTCCGCGACCCGCCGCTCCGCGCTGCCCGGCGCGGCCAGCACGAACGTGCGGAAGGCGCGGGCCAGGCCGGTCAGGGTCAGGGACATCAGCGGCGCCCCGCAGCCGTCCGTGCCCACGTGCGCGACGCGCTCGCCGCTCGCCTCCTCGACGACCTGGAGGACGAGCCGCTGGAGGGGGTGGTCCGGGGCGAGGTAGGAGTCCTGCGGCCAGCCGTTCGCGGCGCAGGCGGCGAGCATGGCGGTGTGCTTGCCGGAGCAGTTCATCGTGACGCGGTCGGGGGTGTGGCCGGCGGCCAGGTACGCCTGCGCCTCGACGGGGTCCAGCGGCAGGTCGGGCGAGGTCTGGAGGTCTTCCTCGGAGAGGCCGTACTCGGTGAGCAGCTTGCGCACCAGATCGAGGTGAAACGATTCACCGGAATGGCTCGCGGCCGCCAGGGCCAGCCGCTCGCCGGACAGCTCCAGCCCGGCCCGCAGCACCGCCGCGGCCTGCATCGGCTTGTTGCTGGAGCGCGGGAAGACCGGCGCGGACGCCTCGCCGAGCGCGAGCTCCACGCTCCCGTCGGCGGCCAGCACCACCAGCGAACCGCGGTGGCGGCCCTCGACGAAACCGGAGCGTACGACCTCGGCGAGGACCGGGGATATGGCGGCGTCGGCCGCGGGGCCGGCAGCCGCGGGGCTGGAAGAGGACATCGAGGGCCTTCCGGGGGTGCGCACTCCCCGGCGGTCCGGTGGAACCGGCGGCCCCGCGGACGTCAGGAGAGCAGATCGTCTACTTGTGCTTCTCCCTCACGGTACCTGCGGGCGATCTCCGCGCCGCAATCGTCCGCCGTGTGCTGAAGCTGCTGGCGGCGGCGCGACACCTGCTGCTCATAGCGGATGAGCCGGCCCATCGCCGTGTGCAGTTCCTGGTCCGTACGGGCCTCCAGGTCGGACAGCTCGACCTCGGAGAGCATGTCCTCGGCCAGCCGCCGGAACTCCTCGCTGTGCGGCATGCCGAGCGTCACATGCCGGGCGGAGGAGCGGTGCGTGGACGGCACGTCGGCGAGGATCTCCGAGAGCCGGTCGACCACCGGCGAACGGGGCGCCGTGCGCCGCGCCAGCTCGGCTCGCAGGATGTCGATGCGGCCCTGGAGCAGCCGCCGCACATAGCTGAGGTCGGCCTCGTCCTGCTGCGCGTCGCGGCGCAGCGTGCGCAGTTCGGCGAGGCGCAGCTCGGCCAGTTCCCGTACCGGCATGTCGGCCAGTCTTCCGGAGCGCTGGATCGGGGGTCTGGGCTGCAATGCTTCGCTCTGGAGCATGAGGCCGTCCTCGGTACGAGCCGCGCCGGCGCGGCCGGTGGTGGAGCGGGCAGTGGATACGGGGCCGGGTGTCTGCCCGGCGCCGGGTGTGATCATGCGTTTCCGTCCCCTCGGGCGGTGCGTGACCAGGTCACGTTGCCCACATAACGCACCGCCTGCACGCATCGTGCCACTCTGGGCGCCTCCGTCGCAGGGCGTCTGCACCCGAACAGCCCCGGACGGCCGTACACCGGGCCCAAGGCATCATGGTCCGTATGCGAGCTGTGGTGCAGAGGGTGGACGGGGCGAGCGTCGCCGTGGACGGCGAGACGGTCGGCGAGATCGTGGGCCAGGGGCTGTGCGTACTGGTCGGGGTCGGCCATGACGACACGGCGGAGAAGGCCGCTCAACTGGCCCGCAAGCTGTGGTCCGTACGGGTTCTGGAGGACGAGAAGTCCTGCTCGGACGTCGGGGCGCCGCTGCTGGTGATCTCCCAGTTCACCCTCCTCGGTGACGCCCGGAAGGGGCGTCGGCCCACCTGGAACGCGGCGGCGCCCGGCGAGGTCGCCGAGCCGCTGGTGGCCGAGGTCGTGGCGCGGCTGCGGGAGCTCGGCGCACACGTGGAGACGGGCCGCTTCGGAGCGGCCATGAAGGTCTCGCTCACGAACAACGGCCCGTTCACGGTGCTGATCGAGGTCTGAGGGGGCGGGCCCCGGCCGGGAGCCCCGGCGGCTAGGGCTCCGGGGCCCCCGGCCGGGAGCCCCGCGGCTACGGCTCCACGACCACTTCCTGTGCCGCCGCCGTGCCGTCCGCGATCAGTGCGGCGTCGAGGGGCACGTTCCGCTTCACCAGGGCGAGCGCGATCGGCCCCAGCTCGTGGTGGCGCGCGGACGTCGTGACGAACCCCAGCTGACGCCCCTCCGGGCCGTCCGCCGCCAGCCGCACCGGCGCGCCGTGCGCGGGCAGCTTCACCTCGCTGCCGTCGAGGTGCAGGAAGACCAGCCGCCGCGGCGGCTTGCCCAGGTTGTGCACCCGCGCCACCGTCTCCTGGCCGCGGTAGCAGCCCTTCTGGAGGTGCACCGCGCCGCCGATCCAGCCCAGTTCGTGCGGGATGGTGCGGTGGTCGGTCTCCAGGCCGAGCCGGGGCCGGTGCGCCTCGACGCGCAGCGCCTCGTACGCGAGCGAACCCGCGGCCGGCCCGTGCGCGGCGGCGAACCCCTCCAGGTCGGCCCGCGGCAGGAACAGGTCGCGGCCGTGCGGGGTCTCGCGCACCGTCACGCCCTCCGGCGCCGCGGCGATCGAGCCCGCCGGGAGGTGCACCACCGCGATGTCGGCGGTGCGGTCGGCGACCTCGACGCGGTAGAAGAACTTCATGCTTTCCAGATAGGCGATCAGCGCCTCCTGGGTGCCGGGCTCCACGTGGATCCACGTGGTCTCCCCGTCGTCGACGAGGTAGAGGGCGTGCTCGATATGGCCGTTGGCGGAGAGGATCAGCGCCTCCGTGGCCTGGCCGGCCGGGAGTTCGCTGACGTGCTGGGTGAGGAGCAGGTGCAGCCAGGCCAGGCGTTCGGCGCCGGCGACGGTGACCACCCCGCGGTGCGAGAGGTCCACGAAACCGGTGCCGTCGGCGAGCGCGCGCTGCTCGCGGAACAGGTCGCCGTAGTGCGCGGCGACTCCTTCGTCGGGGCCCTCGCCGGGGACGGCGCCGGGCAGCGACAGCAAAGGGCTCTTCATGCGTCCAAGCCTACGACTCGGCAGGCTACGACTCGGCGGCGGCGGCCTTACCGGCGCACTTCGCGCACTGCCCGAAGATCGCGAAGTGCTTCATGTCCGTGTCGAACCCGAACCGCTCGCGCAGCGTCTCGGTGAACGGCTCCGCGACCGACAGGTCGGCCTCGATGACGTCCGTGCAGTCCCGGCAGACGAGGTGTATGTGGTGGTGCCGGTCCGCGAGGTGGTAGGTGGGCGCGCCGTGCCCGAGGTGGGCGTGGCTGACCAGCTTCAGCTCCTCCAGCAGCTCCAGCGTCCGGTAGACGGTGGAGATGTTGACGCCCTTGGCCGTGCGCCGCACCTCGGTCAGGATGCCGTCGGGCGTCGCGTGCTCCAGCTTGTCGACGGCCTCCAGCACGAGCTGGCGCTGCGGGGTCAGCCGGTATCCGCGCTTACGGAGATCGCTCTGCCAGTTGGTGTCCACCACGCCGCCCAGTGTAGGCAGCCTCAGCCCGCGCGGACCTCCTTCAGGTAGCCGGCCAGTGCGGCGATGGCGGACGGGTTGCGGGGGCTCTCCACCAGGTCGACGTAGTCGAGGACGAAGACGCGGTGGTTCTTGACGGCCTTCACGTTCGCCAGCGGCGCGTAGGACATCAGGAACTTCTTCTTCTGCTCGGCGTTGGGCGACCCGTAGTTGTTGATCAGGATGACCTCGGGGTCGCGGTCGACGACCGACTCCCAGCTGACCGTCGCCCAGGTGTCCTTGAGGTCCCCCATCACGTTCGTCCCCCCGGCCTTGGCGATGATGTCCTGCGGCCCCGCGTACGCGCCCGCCGTGAAGGGCTTGTCCTGGCCGGAGTCGTAGAGGAAGACGGACGGGCGGTGGCCGTCCTTCGGCTGCCCGGCCTGGGCGTCGGCGACCCGCTTCTTGAAGTCCGCGACGAGCTTGTCCGCCCGGTCCTCGACGTCGAAGATCTTCCCCAGCGCCGTCAGGTCCGTGTACAGGGCCTCCAGCGGCGGCATCACGCCGCGCGACTTGGCGGAGGACCCGTTGCGGCAGGACTCGGTCAGCACGTACGAGCCGATGCCGAGCTTCTTGAGCCCGGCGGGCGTGAAGCCGTCGCCCTCGCCGAAGCCGTAGTTCCAGCCCGCGAAGACCATGTCGGCCTTCGCGTCGAGGACCAGCTCCTTGTTGATCTGCTTCTTGGACAGCCACTTGACCTTCTGATAGCCGTCCTTCCAGGGGACGTCCTCGCGGCTGGCCTTGTAGTCGGGCATCACGTACCCGGCCATGTGGTCCTCCAGGCCGAGCGCGAACATGATCTCGGCTATGCCCACGTCGTTGGTCACCACCCGCTGCGGCGCCTTGTCGTACGTCGCCTTCTGGCCGCAGTTCTCCACGGTCACGGGGTAGTGGCCCGCGCCCTTGGCCGTCTTGTCCCCGGATTTCCCGGACGACTTCCCGGAGTCGGAGGCGCCGACCTCGGCGCCGCAGCCGGTCAGGGCCAGGGCGAGGGCCGCGACGGCGGCGATGGCGGTGGCTGCGCGAGCGTGCATGGCGGGGGACGTCCTTCGGGTCACGGGGCGGTGGGGGCGACGGGGGCGGCGGGGGCGGCGGGGAGGCGGTCGAAGAGCAGCTGCGGAGCGCCGGACTCTGGATGCGGGACGCGGTGCGCCCGTACCCCGAAGACCTCGGCGAGCAGCTCGGGGGTCAGCACCTCGTGCGGCGGGCCCGAGGCCACGATCCGGCCGCGGGCGATGACGTACAGCACATCGCAGTGGCCGGCCGCCAGGTTCAGGTCGTGCAGCGCGGCCAGCACCGTCAGCCCGCTGTCGCGCACCAGCGACAGGACCTCCAGCTGCTGGGCGATGTCGAGGTGGTTCGTCGGCTCGTCCAGGACCAGCACCCGCGACTCCTGGGCCAGCGCGCGGGCGATCAGCACCCGCTGCTTCTCGCCGCCCGACAGGGTCAGGAAGCCGCGGTCGGCCAGATGGTCCGCGCCGACCCGGCCCAGCGCGGTGGCGCAGGCGTCGGCGTCGGCGGCGGTGGCCCGCGCGACGGCCTTCTGGTGCGGCAGCCGCCCCATGGCGACCACCTCGGCGGCGGTGAAGTCGAACTCGTTCACCGACTCCTGCGGCAGCGCGGCCAGCGCCCGCGCCCCTTCCCGTACGTCCATGGCGTGCAGGTCCGCGCCGTCGAGGCGGACGGTCCCGGCGGCCGGGCGCAGCGCCCGGTAGACGCAGCGCAGCAGGGTCGACTTGCCGCTGCCGTTGGGGCCGACGAGGCCGACGAGCTGCCCGCTCTCCGCCCGCAGCGTGATGTCCTCGACGATGCGGGCGCCCGCTATCGCGACCGACAGGTCCTCGACGTCCACGCGCATCAGGCGCCTCCGAAGGTGTAGCCGCGGCGGCGCATCAGCAGCACGAAGCAGGGCACGCCCACGACGGCCGTGATGACGCCGATGGGGAGTTCCACGGGCGCGAGCAGCACGCGGGAGATGATGTCGACCCACACCAGCAGCACGGCCCCGAGCAGCGGGGCCACCGCCAGCACTCGCCGGTGGTCGGCGCCCACCAGCATCCGGGTGATGTGCGGGACCATCAGCCCGACGAAGCCGATCGCGCCGCTGACGGCGACCACGGCCCCGGTGACGCCCGCCGCGGTCACGAACAGCTGCTTGCGCAGCCGCCCGGCGTCCACGCCGAGGGCCGCGGCCGTCTCGTCGCCCATGGCCAGGGCGTTCAGCCGGCGCGCGGACCAGGCGAGGTGCGCGAGCCCGGCGAGCACGGCGCCGGCCGCGATCGGCACGGAGTCCCAGGACGCCCCGCCCAGGCTGCCCAGCAGCCACATCATCGCGGACCGGGCGGCCTCGGCCCGGTCGGAGCTGAAGACCATCAGGGTGCTGATCGCGGAGAAGCCGTAGTACATGGCGGTGCCGGTCAGCACGAGGCGCAGCGGGGTCAGGCCCTGCGGGGTGCGGGCCGCCGCGTAGACGAGCGCCATCGCGGCGAGCGCCGAGACGAACGCCGCCGCCGACAGCGCCCAGATCCCGAGCGCGCCCAGCGCGCCGAAGATCAGCACGGCGTTGGCGCCGACCGCGGCCCCGGAGGAGATGCCCAGCACGAACGGGTCGGCGAGGGCGTTGCGGACCATGGCCTGGACGGCGACGCCGATGGCGGAGAGCCCGGCGCCGACGATCGCGGCCAGCAGCGCGCGCGGGAAGCGCAGCTCCCACACGATCGTGTAGGCGGAGACGTCCTCGGGCGCGATCGTCCCGCCGGTCAGCCCGGCCCGCAGATAGCCGAACACCGCGCCCCAGGTCAGGCCGGAGTAGCCCATCGCCACCCCGCAGGCCAGTGACAGGAGCAGCGCCACGGCGAGCGCGGCGACCAGCGGCGGCAGGGGCAGGCGGCGCGGTGGGGGCGGGCCGCCGGGCGCGGTGCGCGCGCCGTCGGCCGGGGAGGTGATCGCCACGGTGGAGTCGGTCGCCTTCGCCTCGGGCCGCTTCCGTACGTACGGAGAGGCTGCCCCGAGCGGCGCTCGGCCGGGCGGCGTCCCCTCGCAGTCCACGGCGAGTTGTCAGGAGCTGTGGCCGCCGCGGGTGATCGGGCTCGCGGCGCCGCGCGCTCGCACGCGGCACCGCCCACCGTTGCGGGTCAGCGCCGGATTCTCACCGGACTTTCCCCGCGGGGCCGTGATCTTGAGGTTGTCGGGCTGGTCGCCCCGGGCTTCCTGCCTGCGGAAGACCTACTTGAAGAAGGCGATGCCGTCGTCGGGCAGGTCCTTCAGGTCCTTCGCCCATTCGCTCGGGTCGACGACCTTCTTCAGGTGCGCCGACATGTACGGGCGCAGCGGCACGTCCGGCGTGGACTTCTCGCCCACCCACATGAGGTCGCTGTTGACGTAGCCGTAGAGCCGCTTGCCCCCGCTGTACGGGCCGGCGGCGGCGGTCCGCGCGATGGCGTCGGTGACCAGGTCGATCTGCGGCTTCTGGTCGGCCAGCTCGCCGTACCAGATCTCCACCACGCCCTGGTCGCGGACCATCACGACCTCGACCTTGCGGTCCTTGTCGATGCGCCAGTAGCCGGTCTCGGTCTCCAGCGGAGCGACCTTGCGGCCCTCGCCGTCGAGCCGCCAGCTGTGCGAGACGTACTCCAGGAAGTCGCGGCCGTCGTGCGTGAAGGTCACTTCCTGGCCGAAGTTGCACTTCTCGGTACCGGGGAAATCGGCGACGCCCGCTCCCTCCCAGTTGCCGAGGAGGAAGGCGAGGGGCACGAGGTCCGGGTTCAGGTCGGACGGGATCTCGATCATTGGCTCAGGCGATCTGTAGGCGGAGGGAGGGGGTCAGCGCTGGCCCTGGTACAGCTTCTTCACGGACAGGCCGGCGAAAGCGATGACGCCGACGGCGACCAGGACCAACAGGGCGGTGAAGAATGCCTCAAGCACGAGCGCGCTCCTAGGGCGGGGAGTGAGGGTGTACGGACCGTGGCCGAGTCTAGTCGCCGACGGTCGCGGCGGCGCTGTGAGGTCCGCCGCGCGCCCGGTCCGGCGGAGTGGGGCGGGTGCGCGGGCTTCTAGAGTGGGCCCATGGCGAAGAAGCTCGTGATCAAGGTGACGGCGGGCGCGGACGCGCCCGAGCGGTGCTCGCAGGCGTTCACGGTGGCGGCGGTCGCCGTCGCGAGCGGCGTCGAGGTGTCGCTGTGGCTGACGGGCGAGTCCTCGTGGTTCGGCCTGCCGGGCCGGGCGGCCGCGTTCGAGCTGCCGCACGCCGCGCCGCTGCCCGACCTCATCGAGGGCATCACGGCGGGCGGCGGCATGATCACGGTGTGCACGCAGTGCGCGGCGCGCCGGGACATCGAGGAGAAGGACCTGATCGAGGGCGCCCGGATCGCGGGCGCGCAGGTCTTCGTCAGCGAGATCATGGCGGACGGCGTGCAGGCGCTCGTGTACTGAGGTCCGTACGGGCCCGCGCTCTCAGCGGCGGTGCTTCTTGCCGTCCAGCTCGTCCCACCAGCGGTCGGACTCCTTGTCGCCGGAGGGCGCGGACGGGTTCGGCGGCTCGTCCCACCAGCGGTCGTCGGGGCCCTTGCGGTTCGCGACGATCGCGGCGACGGGCGGGATCACCATCGCGACCAGGCACATGCCGACCGCGGCGGGGACCGACCAGATGCGTACGACGCCCCACGCCAGGACGAACAGCGCGATGCACGTGCCCATCATGGCGAAATACCAGTGCCGCCTTCGCGCGTACATGCCTCCACCGTACGACCGGGGGCCGGGCGGCGCGAAGGGCCGCACCCCGCCAAGGCGTCCAACCCCGGGGTGCGGCCCTTCGGCCGTGCGAGTGCCGTCCCCGTAGGACGGCCGGCGCCTCAGACCGCGATGGCGACCTCGGCGAGGCCGCCGCGCTGGGCGACGACGGTGCGGTCGGCGGTCGCGCCCGGCACCAGCGCGCGCAGCGTCCAGGTGCCCTCGGCCGCGTAGAAGCGGAACTGCCCGGTCGCCGAGGTGGGCACCTCGGCGGTGAACTCGCCGGTGCTGTCCAGCAGCCGGACGTAGCCGCTGACGGGCTCGCCGTCACGGGTCACCGAGCCCTGGATGGTGGTCTCGCCGGGCTTGATCGTCGCCGCGTCGGGGCCGCCGGCCTGTGCTCCACACATATGGGGGTCCTTGAGAGTAGAGGGGTGTAGCGGGAGGGGTGCTCAGTTGGCGCCGAGCTCGATCGGGACGCCGACCAGGGAGCCGTACTCGGTCCAGGAGCCGTCGTAGTTCCTGACGTTCTGCTGGCCGAGCAGCTCGTGCAGCACGAACCAGGTGTGCGCGGAGCGCTCCCCGATGCGGCAGTACGCGATGGTGTCCTTGGACAGGTCGACGCCGGCCGCCTCGTAGATCTCCTTCAGCTCGTCGTCGGAGCGGAAGGTGCCGTCGTCGTTGGCCGCCTTCGACCAGGGGATGTTGCGGGCGCTCGGGATGTGGCCGGGGCGCTGGGACTGCTCCTGCGGGAGGTGCGCCGGGGCGAGCAGCTTGCCGCTGAACTCGTCGGGGGAGCGCACGTCGACCAGGTTGAGGCTGCCGATCGCGGCGACGGCGTCGTCGCGGAAGGCGCGGATGCTCAGGTCCTGGTCCTTGGCTTTGTACTCGGTCCGGGCGCGGGTGGGCACCTCGGCGACCAGGTCGCGGGAGTCGAGCTCCCACTTCTTGCGGCCGCCGTCGAGGAGCTTGACGTCCTGGTGGCCGTAGAGCTTGAAGTACCAGTAGGCGTAGGACGCGAACCAGTTGTTGTTGCCGCCGTAGAGGACGACCGTGTCGTCGTTGGCGATGCCCTTCTCGGACAGCAGCGCCTCGAAGCCGGCCCGGTCGACGAAGTCGCGGCGCACCGGGTCCTGGAGGTCCTTCTTCCAGTCGATCCGTACGGCGTTCTTGATGTGGTTCTTGTCGTACGCCGAGGTGTCCTCGTCGACCTCGACGATGACCGTCTTCGGGTCGTCGATGCGGGCCTGGACCCAGTCGGCGTCGACCAGGACGTCGCTGCGGCTCATATATCTCTCCTCCGGGGCAGTTGCGGCGGTGCGGGCGATGCGGCGGTGCGCGGTGCGGGTGCGCGAGGGGGCGCGGCGGCACGGATACGCGGCGGCACGGGTGCGGCGCTGAGCGTCGGGCCCTTGCGGGGCCGAGGGAAGAACGGGAGGTCAGCGTCGCTTCAGGCGCTGTGACAGAGCATGGCGGCGACGCGGCACAGGTCGACTGCCCGCCGCTTCGTGAGATCCGCCTGTCGCTTCATAGGCCCGATCGTAGGGACGGACGGGCGCGCATGTCACCGGGGTGTCGGATGGTGAGACGAAGCGTCTCGGAGTGTGGGATACGTGAAGGGGGCACATGGCGGGAAGGCCGTCGTGCGGCCCGTACGGACGCCCGTACGGGCCGTGCGCGGGTCACCCATCTGCCGTATGGACGCGGGCGTCTCGCTGCGTGGACGCGCGGCGGTTCAGCCCGCGAGCTCCACGTGGGAGCCGGTGACGGAGATGTCCATGCCCTGCTCGTTGGTGGTGATCTTGTCGAGCTTGATGCCGCGGGGCAGCCCGTCGATCCGCCGGTCGAAGTCGATCTTCTTGCGGATCAGGCCCTCCAGGCCCGGGATCTCCTGACCCGGCACGCTGTCCGCGTGCAGCCGGATGGTGTCGCCGTTCACCATCGTGACGGTCGACAGCACGCTGCGCTCCACGGTGCGGCCGAGCACCGGGACCGGGACGCCCGCGCTGACCTTCACCTGGCTCTTGCCGTCCTTGTCGCGGCCCCCGTAGGAGACCTTCACACCGGCGTCGGCGGCCTTGGAGAGGTCCTCGTACGAGATGTGGGCGGAGCCCGTCGCGTGGTCGGCGGTCGCGGACGAGAAGCTGCTGTTGATCTTCACGTCGTGCAGCGCCGCGTCGAGCTTCGTGACCCGGATCGAGTGGCCGCCCGCGCTGGCCGAGACGCCGTCGAGGTTGACGTGGACCTCGTCCAGCTTCGAGTCCGCGACCTGGGTCAGGAACGGGAAGCCCTTGATCGACACGTCCGGCTTCTCGCTCAGGTTCTGGCTGCTCTTGATCTTCTTGGCCGCCTCGTCCTCGGCGAAGTAGACCGCGATCCGGTCGGCCGCCACGAACAAGATGCCCAGCACCACCACGACGGTCAGCAGTATCCGCAGTCCGCGCATTGTTCTTCGCTCCCCCGCGCTCTAGGTCAGGCCCCCCGCCCGTGCAGTGAGCCTAACCGGAGTCGATCGCGAGTGCGGCCGGCCCGAGGGCTCAGGCCAGCGTGCGGCCGATCACGTAGACGACCGGGGCCGCCGCCGCGAGCGGCAGCGCGACGCCCGCCGTCATGTGCACGAACCGCGAAGGGTAGTCGTAGCTCGCCACCCGCAGGCCGATCAGCGCGCAGCCGCCCGCCGCCGCGCCCAGCAGCGCGCCCGACGGGCCGATGCCGGTCAGCTGCCCGGCCGCGACGCCCGCGCCCGCCGCGGCGACGAGGGAGACGACGAGCGAGGCCGCCGACGGCAGCGGCAGCGCGCGGGCCAGCACGGCGACCGCGACGCCGAGGGCACCGACCACGACGGCGTCGGAGTCCGCCGCCAGGTGCCCGGCCGCGACCACCGCCAGCCCCGAGGCCGCCGCGGCGGCCGTGAGCCCGTACAGCCGCTCGTCCGGCGTGCTGCGGCTGCGCAGCTGGAGGACGAGGACCAGCAGGATCCAGACGCCGACCGTGCCGATCAGCACGGTCGGCGCCTGGTCCGCGTCGGTGGCCAGCAGCCCGACGTCGGCGACCAGACCGGCCAGGAACGCCAGCGCGATGCCCTGCCGCGCGGGCCACATGCCGTTGAGCCGGAACCAGCCCGCCGCCGTGACCGCCTGGAGCAGCACCACGGGGACCGCGAGCACCGCCTGCGGCAGCGGCGCCGCCACGGCGAGCAGGACGGCCAGCACCGCGGTGATCACCGCGGGCCGGAGCCCCGGCGCGAGGATCTGCGGCCGGCCCTCGGCGCGTGCCTTCTCCGCGGCGGTCAGCGGAGGCTGCGGTTCCTGGGCCGCCGGCCCGGCCGCCTGCGTCTGCTGGGGCTGGGGCACGGGTACGTCCCGGCCGCCGTCCATCGGGGCGTACGCGGCGGGGGCGGGCGCCGCCGGGGACTGGCCGCCGTGCCACGCGGCCTGGCCGGCCGGCGCCTCCTGGTACTGGCCGGCGTACTGGCCGGTCCCGGTCCCGTACGCGGCGTACTCTCCCTGCCCCTGCCCCTGCGGCTGCGCCTGCTCGGGCGGCAGCGGTCCCGGCTGTCCGCCGTCCTGCGGGGCCGAGATCGTCTGCCAGGTCCGCGTGTCCCAGGTCGGGCCCGCCCAGGTCTGGGTGTGCTGCTCCTGGTAGCCGTCCTGGTGCGCGGGGTAGTACGGCTGCTGTCGCTGCGGCTCCTGTCCGTCTTGCGCGGGCCACGCTCCGGGGTCCTGCGATGCGTAAGGGTCCTGCGGCGCGTAGGGGTCGTGCTGCCCGTAAGGCTGCTGTCCGTACTGCTGATGCGGATACGGCTCGTGCGGGCGGTTCGGGTCGTACGGGCGGTTCGGGTCGTACGGGCGGTTCGGGTCGTACGGATCGTGCGGCTGATTGCTCATGGTGCGGGGTTCACCCTCCTGCGAAGGGCGGGAGCACCTCGACCGTGCCGCCCTCGGCCAATTGGACCGTCGTGTGGTCGCGCGTGCCGACGGGGTCCCCGTCCACCAGGAACGAGCAGCGCAGCAGCACCCGAGCGAACTCCGGCCGCTCCGTGTGCCGCCGCCGGGCCGCGTCCAGGGCCTCCGCGAGCGTCGCCGCCGCGTACGGCTCCTCCGCGGCGCCGGCGGCGGCCTTCGCCGCGGCCCAGTACCGGATGGTGCCGGCCGGTGCTGTCTGTGTCGTCGCCACGGCGACCCCTTTCCGTCAAGTGCCGCTCCCCATGATGACGGGTAGCGGCGGCGGCTCGGTCAGGGCATGGAAAAGGACGGGTCGGAATGGCTTCACCTCGCATATGGTTCCGATGTGTTGGTACGACTTCTGCGGGCGTATCTGAGGCCCTACTCCAAACCGATCGCGTTGATCGTGCTGCTGCAACTCGTGCAGACGCTCGCCACGCTGTATCTCCCGACCCTCAATGCCGACATCATCGACGACGGCGTCGTGAAGGGCGACACGGGCTACATCCTCTCCACCGGCGGCTGGATGATCGCCGTCACTGTGCTCCAGATCGTCTGCGCGATCGGGGCCGTCTACTTCGGCGCCCGTACGGCCATGGCCGTCGGCCGGGACCTGCGCGGCGCCATCTTCGACCGGGTCCAGTCCTTCTCGGCCCGCGAGGTCGGCGACTTCGGCGCGCCGTCCCTGATCACCCGCACCACCAATGACGTCCAGCAGGTCCAGATGCTGACCCTGATGACGTTCACGCTGATGGTCTCCGCGCCGATCATGTGCGTCGGCGGCATCGCCATGGCGCTCAACCAGGACGTGCCGCTGTCCGCGCTGCTGCTGGTCATCGTGCCCGTACTCGGCATCGTCGTGACCCTGATCGTGCGCCGGATGCGGCCGATCTTCCGCGGTGTGCAGGAGCGCATCGACATCGTGAACCGGGTGCTGCGCGAGCAGATCACCGGCATCCGCGTGATCCGCGCCTTCGTCCGCGACACCCATGAGCGCAAGCGCTTCACCGGCGCCAACGCCGAGCTGATGGACGTGTCGGTGCGGGCCGGCCGGCTGATGTCCCTGATGTTCCCGACCGTGATGCTGGTCGTGAACCTCTCGTCCATCGCCGTCCTGTGGTTCGGCGGTCACCGCATCGACAGCGGGGGCATGCAGGTCGGCGCGCTGACCGCGTTCCTCACCTATCTGATGCAGATCCTGATGTCCGTGATGATGGCCACCTTCATGTTCATGATGGTGCCGCGCGCGGAGGTGTGCGCCGAGCGCATCCAGGAGGTCCTGACCACCGACTCCAGCGTCGTGCCGCCCGCCGCGCCCGTCACGGAGCTGCGCCGGAACGGCCATCTGGAGCTGCGGGGCGTGGAGTTCCGCTTCCCGGGCGCGGAGGAGCCGGTGCTGCGGAACATCGACCTCGTGGCCAGGCCGGGGGAGATGACGGCCGTCATCGGGTCGACGGGCAGCGGCAAGTCGACGCTGCTGAACCTGGTGCCGCGGCTGATCGACGCGACGGACGGCGCGGTGCTGGTCGACGGCGTGGACGTACGCGACCTCGACCCCGCGACGATGGCCGAGGTGATCGGGCTGGTCCCGCAGAAGCCGTATCTCTTCTCCGGGACGGTCGCCTCGAACCTGCGGTACGGCAAGCCCGACGCGAGCGACGAGGAGCTGTGGCGGGCGCTGGAGACCGCGCAGGCCCGCGACTTCGTGGAGCAGATGGAGGAGGGGCTGAACGCGCCGATCGCGCAGGGCGGCTCCAACGTCTCCGGCGGGCAGCGCCAGCGCCTCGCCATCGCCCGCGCGCTGGTGCGGCGGCCGGAGATCTACCTCTTCGACGACTCGTTCTCGGCGCTGGACTACGCGACGGACGCCCGGCTGCGGGCGGCCCTCGCGCGGGACACGGAGCGGGCGACGGTCGTCATCGTCGCCCAGCGCGTGTCCACGATCCGCGACGCCGACCGGATCGTCGTCCTCGACGAGGGCCGCGTCGTGGGCACCGGCACCCACACGGAACTGATGGCCGGCAATGACACGTACCGGGAGATCGTGCTCTCCCAGCTCACCGAGCAGGAGGCGGCGTGAGTACCCCGGAAAGGCCGGAGAAACCTGACAGCGCGCAGGACCCGGCCAACACCGACCAGCAGTCCGACCAGCAGACCGGGCCTCAGACCGACCAGCAGACCGGGCCTCAGTCCGACCAGCAGACCGGGCAGGAAGCGGGGCAGGAGGACGAGCCGCGCCGGGGGCCGGCGCCCGCGGCGGGCCCCGCGCGCTTCATGGGCGGGCAGCCCACCGAGCGCTCCATGGACTTCCGCGGCTCCAGCCGCCGGCTGCTGGCCTCCCTGCGCCCCGAGCGCGCGATCATCACGGTCGCCCTGCTGCTCGGCCTGGTGAGCGTCGCGCTGTCCGTACTGGGCCCGAAGATCCTCGGCAAGGCCACCGACCTGATCTTCGCGGGCGTGATCGGCCGGCAGATGCCGGACGGCACGACCAAGGCCGAGGCGGTCGAGCGGGTCCGGCAGCAGGGCAACGGCACCGTCGCCTCCATGCTCGACTCGATGGACTTCACGCCCGGCCAGGGCATCGACTTCGACGCCGTCGGGCAGGTGCTGCTCTGGGTGCTGCTGATCTACGTCGGCGCGGCCGTCTTCGGCTTCATCCAGGCCCGGATCGCCACCACCGTCGTCCAGCGGGCCGTCTTCCGGCTGCGCGAGGACGTCGAGCAGAAGCTCGCCAAGCTGCCGCTGAGCTACTTCGACAAGCAGGCGCGCGGCGAGGTCCTCTCCCGCGCCACGAACGACATCGACAACATCCAGACGACCCTCCAGCAGACGCTCAGCCAGATCGCCGCCTCGCTGCTGACCATCGTCGGCGTGCTCGCCATGATGTTCTGGATCTCCTGGCTGCTGGCGCTGGTCGCGCTGGTCACCGTGCCGCTCTCGATCATCGTGGCGACGCGGGTCGGCAAGCGCGCGCAGCCGCAGTTCGTCGCGCAGTGGAAGTCGACGGGCAAGCTCAACGCCCATATCGAGGAGATGTACACCGGCCACTCGCTGGTGAAGGTCTTCGGCCGGCAGAAGGAGTCCGCGCAGACGTTCCGCGAGGAGAACGAGGCGCTGTACGCGGCCAGCTTCAAGGCGCAGTTCATCTCGGGGATCATCCAGCCCGCGATGATGTTCATCGGCAACCTCAACTACGTGCTGGTGGCCGTCGTCGGCGGGCTGCGCGTGGCGAGCGGTTCGCTGTCGATCGGCGACGTGCAGGCGTTCGTGCAGTACTCGCGCCAGTTCAGCCAGCCGCTGACGCAGGTCGCCTCGATGGCCAACCTGGTGCAGTCCGGCGTCGCCTCCGCCGAGCGGGTCTTCGAACTCCTCGACGCCGAGGAGCAGTCCCCGGACGCCGCCGAGCCGCTGCGCCCGGAGCACGTGCGCGGGCAGGTCGCCTTCGAGGACGTCTCCTTCCGGTACGAGAAGGACCGCCCGCTCATCGACGGCCTCTCGCTCACGGTCAGCCCCGGCCAGACCGTCGCCATCGTCGGGCCGACGGGCGCCGGCAAGACGACCATGGTCAATCTGCTGATGCGGTTCTACGAGGTGAACGGCGGCCGCATCACGCTGGACGGCGTCGACATCGCCGAGATGTCCCGCGAGGAGCTGCGCTCCAACATCGGCATGGTGCTCCAGGACACCTGGCTGTTCGGCGGCACCATCGCGGAGAACATCGCGTACGGGGCCGAGTCCGCCTCCATGGACAAGATCGTGGAGGCGGCGAAGGCCACGCACGTGGACCGGTTCGTGCGGACGCTGCCGGACGGCTACGACACGGTGATCGACGAGGAGGGCTCGAACGTCAGCGTCGGCGAGAAGCAGCTCATCACCATCGCGCGGGCGTTCCTGGCCGAGCCCGCGATCCTCGTCCTCGACGAGGCCACCAGCTCGGTCGACACCCGCACCGAGGTGCTGATCCAGCACGCCATGGCCCAACTGCGGTCGGGGCGTACGAGCTTCGTCATCGCCCACCGCCTCTCCACCATCCGCGACGCCGACCTCATCCTCGTCATGGAGTCGGGCAACATCGTGGAACAGGGCACGCACGACTCGCTCCTGGCGGCGGACGGCGCGTACGCCCGGCTGTACTCGGCGCAGTTCGCGGAGCCGGTCGTGGAGGTCGAGGCGGGCTGAGCGCGCGGGGGTTCCGCGAGTGGGGGGAGGCCGGACGGTCCGGGCCTCCCCCCACTCGTATGGCGTGACCCGCTCGTATGGTGTGACGCGCTCGTACGGCGTGACCCGCTCGTACGGCGTGCGGAAGCGGTGGCGGGACCGCGTCCGGAGGCGGCTGCGGAAGAGTTGCCGGGGTTTGCGTTCGCGTATTGCGGATCTGGTCTGAACCTATTGACGCACGCTCGCCATGATCGGTAGATTCTCCAGCATCACGAACGCGGCGGCGGACAAGAATCCGCATAGCGCGGCTCGCTCGTACCTGAAGAATTCAGCACACCGGATCACGGGGGTTTCAGTGTCGCAGATTCACAGCACGGTCTTGAAAAGAGCCGATTCCGCCGTTCGCCTCTGTAGCGACTGACGCCGCCCCGCCGCAGCGCGCCCGCGCCTGCCGCGCCGGCCTGCGTCGAATTCCTCATCGAACCACCGGAGCCCGGCTTCCGGCAGGCCGCTCCGCCCTCCCCGGGCTCTCGCCCGCGGGTGCAAATCTGTGTGCTCGCACTTTCCCGTCAGCGTCGACGCCAGGAAAGTCATTCAGTCGCGGGCAGTTACCGAAGGAATGTTCATACGGTCGTCACTCAGCTGTCGGCCGGTAATTCCCCGGCGCTTTCGCGCGCCGAATTCGGCCTGCCCTGCGGAATATCCGTCGCGCCCCTGTGTGCGCTATTTCCCGCATGTCATCGGTAAATCCCTGAACGTTACATCGGCTCCATCGGGTTCACGTTAGACGAAAGGGTCCTCATGACAGTGAACGCTGACCTCACGCTGGCCCAGAAGTTCGATATAGATGGTTTTGTCCCCACCGGGCGCCTGCTCTCCGCGTCGGAGGTCGACACCTACCGGGACATCTACGACCGCTTCCTGGCCGGCGAGATCGAGAGCGGCGACAAGCGGTCCGACCTCGGGTCCCACGTGCCGCGCCGGGACGGCGTGCGGGAGAACATCACCCAGATCATGTGGCCGTGCGCCCTCTACGAGCCGCTGCTGGACATGCCGCTGCACGCCCGGGGCCTGGCCGTCGCCAAGGCGCTGATCGGGGACGACGCCGTCCTCGACTTCGACATGCTGATCCACAAGGACCCGCGCACCCACGTGCCGACGCCGTGGCACCAGGACGCGGCCTACTGGATCGACCTGCCCGACAAGCGGGCCGTGTCGATCTGGGTCGCGCTGGACGACACCGAACTCGACAACGGCTGCATGTGGTACGTCCAGGGCTCCCACCGGAAGCCGCTGCGCACGCACTACCCGACCAGCGACGGCAAGAACATCATGTGCGACTGCTCCGAGGACGAGCCCGGCGCGACGGCCGTGCCGGTCACCGCGGGCGAGGGGATCGCCCACTCGGGCACCACGCTGCACTACTCCCGCGGCAACGCCACGGACTCCGTCCGCCGCGCCTACATCCTCAACTTCCGGCCCGCCGAGATGCTCCGGCTCGAACGGGAGCGGGGCTACGACGTGGGCCTGACCGACAACACGCGGCTGGTGCGCAATTCGGCCGCCGGTGAGGCAGTCGGCGAGGCAGCCGGTGAGGCCGCGGGCGAGCAAGACGGCGGTGGCCGGCGGTGAACCCACCCGATCCGCACCTGGCCGGCATCATCGTGGTGAACGAGAGATATTTCCCCGACGACGAGCAGGTCCCGGCGCACGTCGGCGCGACCTCCTTCGCCCGCTCCGTACTGCGCTGCCTCCAGCGGGCCGGCCTCTCCGCCGGGGCCATTCTCTACAAGCGGGACGAGGAACTCGACGAGCCCTGGGTGCATCTGGAGCGCCGGTCCGGCGTCCTGTGCGCGATACTCCGGTTCCATTTCGACATGCGCGACAGCGCGGTGGCCGACGCCATCGCCGGGGCCGCCCACCGGCTGCTGGCCGAACAGGACATCGACGGCCCGGCGATGCTCTATTACCAGACGGACGCGCTACTGGGCTTCCACCCCGAGGAATTCGCCTGCTGCGTGACCCATCACGGGCCGTTCGTCTACGACTTCATCGGCACATTCCCCGCGGTCGCCACCGGCTGGGCCTTCGGCGACGCCGACAAGGCGCTGCATCTGCTGAAGTACCAGGAACTGGGCCTGGACAAGGTGCGCGCCAGCGACCGCATGTTCGTACTCCAGCACTCGCATCTGCAACGCCGGCACCTGGTCAGCCGGGGCGTCGACGAGCGGCGCATCCTCGCGGTGCGCCCGCCCATCCCGCTGCTGGACACGACCGAGTCCCTGGCCGACGGCGAGCTCCGGGACTTCGTCGACGACGCCGAACTGCTCGTGTTCACCGCCGTGGCGCGGCTGGACTACTTCAAGAACATCGAGCTCCTCGTCGACGCCGGGGTCAGGGCGCGCGCCCGCGGCATTCCGGTGCGCATCCTGGCCGTCGGCGACGACCGCGACGACCACGCCGCGCGGGAGCGGCTGCGGGCGCGCGTACCGGCGGAGCACCGCGCGGACTTCCTGGCCGCGGGCCGGCTCTCCAAGCCCCAACTCCACGCGCTGTTCCGCCGGGTGAAGCAGAACGGCGTGTTCGTCTGCCCCTCGCGCTACGAGACGCTGGGCATCACCCCGCTGGAGGCCGCGCTGTCCGGCGTCTGCACCCTCATGACCGACGCGGACACGGTGGAGGCGCGCAGGTACTTTCCCGCGGCCCACCGGTTCGCGCCCACCAGGGACGGCCTGGCCGACGCGATCGAGCGGATGTACACCAGCCACCTGGGCGTCGAGCAGCTGGGCAAGGAGCTCCAGGGAGGCATCTCGGCCGAGGTCTCCGAGGAGAACTTCGAACGCGACGCGCTCAGCGCCTGGGGCCACTTCTCGCGCGCGGCGCGGCGGCTCACCGTGCCCGTGGCGGACCCGGTGCCCTGAAGGCCGCCGCGGGCCGGAGCGGCCGGCCCGGTGCGGCGGCCTCCGGCGGGCGGCGGCGGATCAGATCGGATCGGATCAGCTCGGCTCGAACCAGTCGGTCATGGCCTGGTACTCCGCGGCCGGCCCGTCGTCCGACGCGGTCCAGATGCCCGTGGCGTTGTCCCGCTCCCACTCCGCGTGCCGGGCGTTGATCGCGGCCACGAAGTCCGCGGCCAGCCGCGCCGCCTCGTAGAGGTCCTGGTCGGTGCTCTGCCCGCTGGCGCCGACGATCTGGCCGCGGACCTCCGCCGAGTGCCCGTACCGGAAACCGCCCGCGCCGAGCAGATGGGGATCCACATGGACGGCCTCGCCGTTGTTGCGGCCCAGCCGCCGGTGGGCGCCGGCCTTGGCGGCGGCGTTCGGCAGGAAGGCGTGGCCGCCGTCGCCGACGGTGATCACCCCGAGGACCGCCTCCTCATTGGGGGTCCAGGGGCCCGCGGTGGCGTCCATCAGGACGAAGCCCATCGCGGCCCGCGGGTACCTGCCGCGCGGCGCGTCCGCGTCGTCCGCGGTGTGCTGGCGCCGGATGCTCGCGGCCCGGAGCAGCCCCGCCTCCAGCAGTACGGCGTCGAGCCCGGCGTCGTCGAGCGCGTAGCTGTACGGGTTCCGACGGTGCGCCACTTGGACCTTCAGTCCGTCGGGCGAGACAGCTGTGGCGCCGGTCATACCAACCTCCAGGAAGGGGTGCGGGGTTGAAACCGCACTGATGCGATCACGGGCGGCCGACGTCCGCCTATGACCGGGATCACTTCAGGAAGCCAGAGCAGGGATCAGGAAGGGAAACGACATGACACGTAGGACCGAGGGCGTCGTGGCGAAGGTCGCGGAGCGGCTCGCCGACCACGCGGCCCTCTCCGTCGACCAGGGCGCCCGCGACATCAGCGCCACGTCCTGGGAGCTCAGCGAGCCGTACGTCGTGGAGGCCGTCAAGCGGCTGGAGCGGCTCGCGGCCGACGACGCGGCGGCGACGGCGGCGTACGCGCGGCTGCGGAGCGAGCCGGCGAGCCCGGCCGCGCACGCCGGGCTGACCGACGCGCTCGCCGCGCTGCTCGGCCCCCGCCCCGAGGACACCGCCGAACTCGGCGCCTGGCTGGACGAGACCGAGCAGCGGACCGACATGGGCTACCACGTCGGCGCCGCGTACACGCCGGACGCCGCGCCCGCGCCGCTGACCAAGGTCCGCGAGTGGGCGGCCGCCCGCACCGGCGGACGCCCGGCCCCCGGCGGCCACGACCTGCTGGTGGTCGTGCCGTTCCGGGACGGCGACGCGGGTCACCGGACCCGCAACCTGCTCTCGTGCCTGCTGGCCCTCGGCGATCAGACGCTGAGCGCCGACCGGTACGCGGTGACCGTGGTCGAGGCCGACGACCGGCCGCGCTGGCGGGACGTGATCGCCCCGCACGCCAACCACTATGTGCACGCGCCCAACGGCGGGCTGTTCAACAAGTCCTGGACGATGAACGTGGGCGTGACCAACACCCCCGGCCGGCCCGGCTACGTCTGCATGCTCGACGCGGACGTCCTGCTCGACCGGGACTTCCTGGAGCGCAACCTGGAGCGCATCGCGACCGGCGAGCACGCCGCGCACCTGCCGTACCACCGGGGCGGCCTGCTCGCCCTCGACGACCCCTCCAGCGACCGGGCGCTCCTGCGCCGCCTCGGCGAGGGCCGCGCGACGCCCGACCCCCGGGAGCTGCGCGGCCAGCTGCTGCTGGCCGCGCCGGGCGCCAGCGTCTGGGCGGACGCCGCGCTCTACCACCGCATCGGCGGCTTCGACGAGCGGTTCGCCGGCTGGGGCGGCGAGGACGACGACTTCGTGGAGCGGCTGAGCCGGCACGGCGACTTCGTCCGCTTCGACGACACGGTGATGCACCTGAACCACCCGCGCCCCGTGATGCGCGTCGAAGGCCGCGCCTTCAACGCCCATGTGGAGATGGGGACATGGGACGGCTCGGAGGGATACGGGCTGATCGACGCCTACGCCGCTCCCTGACGCCGCCCCGCCGGCCTGTACGCCCCAGGGGTCTCTTCGGGCCCTCGCCAGCTGATCTGTTTGGAGTGCGAACAATGCGCATCATGTCGACCGGACACGCGGGACTGATGGTGGAGACGACGGCAGGCAGCGTCCTGTGCGACCCCTGGTTCAACCCCGCCTACTACGCGTCGTGGTTCCCCTTCCCCGACAACTCGGGACTGGACCCGTCCGTCCTCGGCGGGGCCGACTACCTCTACGTCTCCCACCTGCACCGGGACCACTTCGACCCGGAGTGGCTGCGCCGCCATATGTCGAAGCGGGCGACCGTGCTGCTGCCCGACTATCCGGTGCCCGATCTGCGGGACGCTCTGGAGGACCTCGGCTTCCGGTCCTTCGTCCAGACGCGCGACAACGAGGTCACGGAGCTGGACGGCGGCCTGCGCGTCCTGATCAGCACCGTCACCAGCCCGGCCGACGGGGAGATCGGGGACTCGTCCATCGCGCTGGACGACGGCACCGTGCGGATCTTCAACCAGAACGACGCGCGGCCCGTGGACAGCGGGCCGATCGAGGAATTCGGGCCGCTGTCCGGCCATTTCCTCCAGTACTCCGGCGCGATCTGGTTCCCGATGGTCTACGAATTCCCGGAACGGATGAAGTCCACGCTGGGCCGGCGCAAACGCAGAAACGGCATGGAGCGCGCGCTGCGCTACATCAACCAGTACGACGCTTCTCATGTCTTCCCGTTCGCCGGTCCGCCGTGCTTCCTGGACGACGACCTGTTCCACATGAACGACTTCGAGAACACCGACGACAACACCTTTCCCGACCAGATGGCGTTCCTGGAGTTCCTGTCGGAGCAGGGCCGCAGCAACGGGCATCTCTTCCTGCCGGGGACCGCGGTCGAGCTGGGGCCCGAGGGGCACTGCGCCATCGAGCAGCTGCCGCAGGAGGTCATCGACGACATCTACCTGGACCGCAGGGGCTATCTGGAGCGCTACCGGGAGCGCGCCCGCCCGGTGCTGGCCGCGGAGCGCGCCTCCTGGCCCCGGGACAGCAGCGATCTGCTCGGGCAGCTCACCGACTGGGTGGAGCCGCTGCTGGGCCGCGCGGACCATCTCTGCACCGGGGTCAACGGCCGGGTCCTCTTCGAGATCCAGCCCGACGGCGGAAACGGCGAGAAGGCGGATTCGGAGCACATCGTCTTCGACTTCCTGGACCGGCGGGTGAAGCGCTGGGCGGGCGAGGAGTGCCGCTACACCTTCCGCATTCCCCGGCCCCTCGCCGAGGACCTGGTGCGCCGCCGGGAGCAGGACTGGGTGAACCACCTGTTCCTCTCCTGCCGGTTCGCCGCGAACCGTAAGGGCACATACAACGAATACATCTTCAGCTTTCTCCAGGCGATGTCCCCGCAGCGGCTGGAATACATGGAGCGGTATTACGCGGAGCGGGACGGCATGGGCAGCCTCGCCCGCGCCGGGGACTACGTGGTCCAGCGGCAGTGCCCGCACCTCGGCGCCGACCTGGAGCGCTTCGGCGTCGTCGAGGACGGCGTCCTCACCTGCCAACTGCACGGCTGGGAATTCGACTTGGCCACCGGAACCTGCCTGACCAGCGATGACCGCAAGCTGTTCAGTGAGTACGATCCTGCTCGGGCCGAGGGCGACCTTCCCTCGATACCGGTACTCGGCCCGTCCGCGGCGGACGACAGGAGCAACGTTTGACTCCTCCCCCTCGCGGACGAGGGGGACTCCTAGCTCACTTCGCCTGACACCTAGCAGGTGGCGGGGCTTACAAGATCAGCACTAGCCGGGGTGAGACCAGCCCGGACGAGCATCACGCGGGCGGAGTTCTTGTCCCTGGAGGACACCGTTCCGCACGCAGTGCACGTATACGTTCTCTCGGAAAGAGGTAGGCGGTGCTTGGCTCTCGCTCCGCAGTGCGCACAGTCCATCGTGGTGTGCTGGGGGTTGACCAGGTGCACGGTACGGCCGTGCTTGCGGCCCATCTCGATCAGGGCCGCTTTGGTGGCGCCGATAGCGGCATCGGCGGCCTTGCGCGCCATGGTCGACTTCGCCAGGAACTTCGGGCGGAAGTCCTCGACCGCCAGGGCGTCATAGCCGCGGACAACCTTCTTGGCCCACTTGCGACCGGTGTCCTGGCGCTGCCGGGCCACCTAGGTACCGAGCGCACCCGGCATCCCCTGTCTCCGCTTCCGTCGCCATACGCATCAACCTACCCGGGAGGTACGACAGTTGAGTCGGACTGATCTTTGCAGTGTCCCTCACCTGAGTGGACGGTGGACGCCGAATCGCCCTGCCGGCGATTCGGCCCTCTCTGTCCTGCTCCGCAGGCGTCCGATTCCTCCCCGGCCTGAAGGCCGGGGCATCCTCGGAGGAATCCTGTGATCTCCCGGGAACGGCTGGCGATATCCGGGCTGTTCGCCGTGCACGGCGCGGTGACGGGCAGCCTGGCGTCCCGGATACCGGCGCTCGCCGGGGGCCTGCACATCTCGCCGGGGCCGCTGGGGCTGGCCCTGCTGATGCAGGCGGTGGGCGGGCTGCTGACGATGCCCTTCGCGGGGCGGCTGGTGTACCGGCTCGGCGGCCGGCGCGGCGCGCGGCTGCTGGTCATGGCCTGGTGCGCGGCCCTGGCGCTGCCGGCCGCCGCGCCCGGACTCGCCGCGCTGAGCGTGGCGTTCCTGCTCTTCGGCATGGCCGCGGGCGTCTCCGATGTGGCGATCAACGCGCAGGGGGCGCGGGTCGAGGAGCGGCTCGGCAAGTCGATCATGTCGAGTCTGCACGGGCTGTGGAGCCTGGGCAGCTTCCTCGGCGCGGGCATCGGCGCGGTGATGGCCGGCGTCCAGCTGGACTACCGGACGCACCTGCTGGTCACCGCCGCCGTGCTGGCGCTGCTCGCGCCGGTGCTGGGCGGCGGGCTGCCGGCCGACGGCGCCGGGGAGAGCGCGGTGAAGGCGCCCGCGCCGCCGCGGTTCTCGCTGCCCACGGGCGTGGTGCTGCTGCTGGGGCTGCTGGCCTTCTGCTCCGCCTTCGCCGAGGGCTCGGCCGTCAACTGGTCGGCCATCTACCTGGACAAGGTCACCGGCGCGAGCGACGCGGTGGCCGCCGCCGGGTACACGATGTTCGCCTGCACCATGTCGGTGATGCGGCTGAGCGGGGACCTGGTCGTGGGCAGGTTCGGCCCCGTCCGCACGGTCCGGGTCGGCGGCACCGTCTCCGCGTGCGGCGGAGCGCTGATCGTCTTCGCCGACAGCCCCGTCCTGGCCTATCCGGGCTTCGCGATGCTGGGCCTGGGCATCGCCGTCGTCGTGCCGCTCGCGTTCTCGGCGGCCAGCAGGACCGGGCAGAACCCCGGCCAGGCCATCGCGGGCGTGGCCACGGTGTCGTACGGATCGAGCCTGGCGGCCCCCGCGATCGTCGGCGGCATCGCCGACGCCGTGAACCTCCAGGCGGCCTTCGTGCTCATCACCCTCCTCGTCGCGTGCATCGCGGTGGGCGCGGGGCTGATGCGCACCGCGGCGGTGGGCCGCGCGGAGCAGCCGGCCGGCGACCTGGGCGCGGACCTGGACGTACAGGCCGCGGAGAAGGCGTAGCGGGCGGACCGCGGCCGTCCCTCACGCGTGGTCCGTGATCCACCCCGCGATGCGGCCCAGCAGCTCGGTGCTCGCCGCGTTCTCCGCGTGGCCGAAGCCCGGTTCGATCCACAGGTCCGTGGTGGCCGGGTCCGCCGCCGCGGCCAGCATCCGGGGGTGGTCCAGGGGGAAGTACGGGTCCAGGTCGCCGTGGACGATCAGCAGCGGCGTCGGGGCGATCATCGGGGCCGCGGCGACGGGGGAGAGGGGCACGGGGTTCCAGTCCTCGGGGTGGATCCGGGTGCGCAGGCCGTACCGTGACACGAGGCGGCCCGCGGGGCGCGTCACCACCCAGTGCAGGCGCCGCATCGGCGCGGTGCCGCGGTAGAACCAGCGGGCCGGGGCGCTCACGGACACCGCCATGTCGGTCCGCGCATCCGTGCGCCCCTCGCGCTCCGGTTCGTACAGAGCGGCGTGGCGCAGGACCACGGATCCGCCCATCGAGAAGCCGACGGTCGCCACGCGCCGGTACCCCAGCCCCCGCGCCCAGCGGACCGCCGCCGCGAGGTCCAGGACTTCCCGGTCGCCGACCGTGGAGCGTCCGCCCGAGCCGCCGTGGCCCCGGAACGAGAACGTGATCACGGATGCCACCTGTGCGAACGCCGCCGCGGCGCGCCGCAGCGCGGGCCGCTCCAGCGCGCCCGTGAAGCCGTGCGCGATCACCACGGCCAGCTCCTTCGCCGGGCCCCCTCCGGGCTCGTACGCGGCCTGGATCCGGACTCCGTCGGTTGTCAACAGCGCGACGTGCCGAACACTCGAAGTGATCGATGGAACACAAGACTGTGCAAAATCGCTCGGGGCCTCCGAAGTCATGTGGGCTATTCTGCTGGGCAGGAGGATCCGGGCAACGTAGCCCCCGGGTCCTTTTGTGCTTTCGACCACGCGAAGCGTGGATGAACGCACGGGACCGCACCACCGTAAAGAGCAGTGCCGCATACTCCCCCGGCCGAGGCCGGCAGGTACCCCCTCGCAGGGACCTAGGAGGAACCGACGTAATGGGCAAACGAAGCGTGCAGGACCGTCCGGACACCAGGGCAGGTGGCAGCCGGTGAGCTCGCTACTGCTCCTGACCAACGCACTTCAGCCGTCGACGGAGGTGCTCCCCGCGCTGGGCCTGCTGCTGCACAGCGTCCGGGTCGCCCCCGCCGAGGGACCGGCCCTCGTGGACACCCCCGGCGCCGACGCCATACTGATCGACGGCCGCCGCGACCTCCCGCATGTGCGCAGCCTCTGCCAGCTGCTGCGCTCCACCGGGCCGGGCTGTCCCCTGATCCTCGTGGTGACGGAGGGCGGGCTCGCCGCCGTCACCGCCGACTGGGGCGTCGACGACGTCCTCCTCGACACCGCGGGACCGGCCGAGGTCGAGGCCCGGCTGCGGCTCGCGACGGGCCGCCGGCAGATCACCGGCGACGACAGCCCGATGGAGATCCGCAACGGCGACCTGTCGGTCGACGAGGCGACGTACAGCGCGAAGCTCAAGGGCCGGGTCCTGGACCTGACCTTCAAGGAGTTCGAGCTGCTCAAGTACCTCGCGCAGCATCCGGGCCGGGTCTTCACCCGCGCCCAGCTCCTCCAGGAGGTCTGGGGCTACGACTACTTCGGCGGCACCCGGACGGTGGACGTGCACGTACGGCGGCTGCGGGCGAAGCTCGGCCCCGAGTACGAGTCCCTGATCGGGACCGTGCGCAACGTCGGCTACCGCTTCGTCGTGCCGGAGAAGGTCGAGCGGGCCGCCGCCGAGGAGGCCGCCAAGGCGAAGGCCGAGGCCGACGGCCGGGCGGCGCGGGCGCGTACGGACGCGGAGCCGCGCGGCGAGCGCGCCGAGCGGCCGGGGCGTCCCGAGCCGGTGAGCCAGGCCAAGCGGTGATACGGGCCGGGGCGTGAGCCGGGCCGGGGCATGACCGGGCGGGCGCGGCCGTGCGGGATACGGCCGGGCGGGGCCGCGGGGGCGGGCCCGTACCCCGGTCGCCGGGCGGCGGGTTCAGCCATTTAGCCGCGTAGACTGCCGCGCGTGGCCAAGGTGACGCGGGACGATGTGGCACGGCTGGCGGGGACTTCCACCGCGGTCGTCAGCTATGTCATCAACAACGGACCAAGGCCGGTCGCCCCGGCCACTCGGGAGCGGGTACTCGCGGCGATCAAGGAACTCGGCTACCGGCCGGACCGCGTCGCGCAGGCGATGGCCTCGCGCCGCACCGACCTCATAGGGCTGATCGTGCCGGACGCCCGCCAGCCGTTCTTCGCCGAGATGGCGCACGCCGTCGAGCAGGCCGCGGCCGAGCGCGGGAAGATGGTGCTGGTCGGCAACTCCGACTACCTCGACGAGCGCGAAGTGCACTACCTGCGCGCGTTCCTGGGGATGCGGGTGTCCGGGCTGATCCTCATCAGCCAGGGCCCGAGCGAGCACGCCGCGGCGGAGATCGACGCCTGGGAGGCGCGGGTGGTGCTGATGCACCGCCGCCCGGACGCCATCGACGACGTCGCCGTCGTCACCGACGACGTCGGCGGCGCGCAGCTCGCCACCCGGCACCTGCTGGAGCACGGCCACCCGTACGTGGCGTGCCTCGGCGGCACCGAGAAGACCCCGACGATCGGCGACCCGGTGACCGACCACGTCGAGGGGTGGCGGCGGGCCATGCGCGAGGCCGGCCAGTCGCTGGAGGGCCGGCTCTTCCAGGCCCCGTACAACCGCTACGACGCCTACACCGTCGCGCTGGAGCTGCTCGCCGGGCCCGACCGGCCGCCCGCCATCGTGTGCGCGACCGACGACCAGGCCATCGGGGTGCTGCGGGCCGCCCGCGAGCTGCGCATCGACGTGCCGGGGGAGCTGGCCGTGGCGGGGTTCGACGACGTGAAGGAGGCGGCGCTCACGGACCCGCCGCTGACGACGGTCTCCTCGGACCGCACGGCCATGGCGCGGGCGGCCGTGGACCTGGTGCTGGACGAGGGGCTGCGGGTGGTCGGCTCGCGGCGGGAGCGGCTCAAGCAGTTCCCGTCGGCGCTGGTGGTGCGCCGCTCCTGCGGCTGCGACGGCTGACCGGAACCCCGCGCTCGGCGCCGCCCCTGGTTCCCGATCTTTATTTCGGGCATACCTCCTTCTGTCGGGCTTCTCAGCAAGCCCTCAGAGAGTTCTCATGATCCGAGAGCAAAGTCATACCCATGACCGAAAGCCACCGCCCCAGCGGTTCCCAGGACCCCTACCAGCAGCAGCCTTCCGGTTACCCCGACCCGCCGGCCCACGCGCCGGAGCAGCCCGAGCAGCCCCCGCACCACGGGCAGACCCCGCCCCCGTACGGGGCCTCCCCGCAGTACGGGCAGCACGGGCAGCCGATCACCACGGCGACCGGTGTGACCGTGTGGCCCGGCGGCAGCGGCGGCAGCGGTGAAGGCGGCGGCCATGGGGACTCCGGCGGCGCCGCGTTCCACGGCGACGGCTCTCCGGCCGCGGGCGCCGTGCCTGCCCCCGTCAGGCACGGCGCCCGCAAGAAGACCGTCGGCCTGCTGGCCGCCGTGGCGCTGGCCGCCGCGGTGATCGGCGGCGGCACGGCCGCGCTCGTCGCCGGGGCTGCGAACGGCTCCTCGTCCTCCAGCGTCTCCGCGCCCGTGTCGAACGCGGCCACCAAGAGCAGCGGCGTCGCCGCCGTCGCCAAGGCCGTCTCCCCGAGCATCGTGGAGGTCCAGGCCACCACCGCCTCCGGGCAGTCCACCGGCTCCGGCGTGGTCGTCACGAAGAGCGGCGAGATCGTCACCAACAACCACGTCGTCTCCGGCGCGGACACCGTGAAGGTCAAGACCAGCGACGGGTCCACCCGAACGGCCGATGTGGTCGGCACCGATCCGGACAAGGACCTCGCGCTCATCAAGGTGCGCGATGCCAAGGACCTCAAGCCCGCCGCGCTCGGCGACTCCAGCAAGGTGCAGGTCGGCGACGACGTCGTCGCCATCGGCTCGCCGGAGGGGCTCACCGGCACGGTCACCAGCGGCATCGTCTCCGCCCTCAACCGCGACGTCACCGTCGCCAAGGAACCGGGCAAGGGGCAGGAGCAGGAGCAGCAGGGGCCCGGCGGCCGGGGGAGCGAGCGCCCGTGGCCGTTCGAGTTCGGCGGCGAGCAGTACAACGGCGACACCGGCTCCTCCAAGACGACCTACAAGGCCATCCAGACCGACGCCTCGCTCAACCCCGGCAACTCCGGCGGCGCGCTCATCAACATGAACGGCCAGGTCATCGGCATCAACTCGGCCATGTACCCGACCGGTTCGAGCGGCAGCGAGTCCGGCTCCGCGGGCCTCGGCTTCTCGATACCCATCAACACCGTCAAGGCGGACCTCGCCAAGCTGCGCAGCGGCGGCAGCAGCTGACACCGACTTCGCGGACCACGTGCGACGCTTGCGAACGTCCAGTGAGCCCGTCCCGTCCCACCGTGAGGTAACCCGATGACCCCCGCCGAACACGGCGACCAGCCCGCCCGCATCCTGATCGTCGACGACGAGCCGGCCGTCCGCGAAGCGCTCCGCCGCAGCCTCGCCTTCGAGGGGTACGGCACCGAGCTCGCCGTGGACGGCCTCGACGCCGTCGAGAAGGTCGCCGGCTACGACCCCGAGCTGATCGTCCTCGACGTCCTCATGCCCCGCATGGACGGGCTGACCGCCGCCCGGCGGCTGCGCGCCAACAAGGTCACCGTGCCGATCCTGATGCTGACCGCCCGCGACACCGTCGGCGACCGCGTCACCGGCCTCGACGCCGGCGCCGACGACTACCTGGTCAAACCCTTCGAGCTGGACGAACTGCTGGCCCGCATCCGCGCGCTGCTGCGCCGCAGCTCGTACGCCGCCGAGGCCGGCGCCGGACACGGCGACGAGGACGTGCTCTCCTTCGGCGACCTGCGCATGAACCCCGCCACCCGCGAAGTGGTGCGCGGCTCGCGGCAGGTGGAGCTGACCCGCACGGAGTTCACCCTGCTGGAGATGTTCCTCGCCCACCCCCGCCAGGTCCTCACCCGCGAGCAGATCCTCAAGGCCGTCTGGGGCTTCGACTTCGAGCCGTCCTCCAACTCCCTCGACGTCTATGTGATGTACCTGCGCCGCAAGACGGAAGCGGGCGGCGAGCCGCGGCTCGTGCACACGGTGCGCGGCGTGGGGTACGTGCTCCGGTCCGACGGCGGCGCCGAATGAGCTCACCGGTGGCGCGCCGGTTCAACCGGCTGCCATTGCGCTCCCGGCTGGCCATCCTGACGGCGGCGGCCGTGGCGGTCGCGGTGGCGGCCTCCGCGTTCGCCTGCTGGTTCTTGACCCGCAGCCAGCTGCTCGATGAGCTGGACAGCTCGTTGCAGAACACCACCGTCGCGGGCGGCTATATCCAGGACACCGCGATCAACTGTGGCTCCGGAAAGTCCACGAGCAATGACAAAGCGCCCCCGACGGTGGCCCCTATGCAGGTGGTCCAGCCTGACGGAACCCGCTGCGTCGGGCGGTGGTCCCAGGCCGTGAAGGTGACGACGTCGGATATCGCGGTCGCGCAGGGGCTGGAGCGGAGCGCACTGCACGACGGCACCACCGACAAGGGCGAGTCCGTCCGGGTGCTGACGCGGAACTTCGTCGTCGACGACCGCCAGTTCACCGTCTCCATCGCCCGGCCGCTCAGCGAGATCGACGGGGCGCTCAGCCGGCTGGTCCTGCTCCTCGTCGCCGTCGCCGGGGTCGGCGTCGTCGGCGCGGCGACCGCCGGGCTGTGGATCGCGCGCTCCGGGCTGCGCCCCGTGGACCAGCTGACCGGCGCCGTCGAGCACATCGCCCGCACCGAGGACCTGGCCGTACGCATCCCCGTCGAGGGCGAGGACGAGATCGCCCGGCTCTCCCGCTCCTTCAACTCGATGACCGCCGCGCTCGCCTCCTCGCGCGACCGGCAGCAGCAGCTGATCGCCGACGCGGGGCACGAACTGCGCACCCCGCTCACCTCGCTGCGCACCAACGTCGACCTGCTCGCCCGCAGCGAGGACACCGGCCGGGCGATCCCGGCCGAGGACCGCAAGGAGCTGCTGGCCAGCGTGAAGGCGCAGATGACGGAGTTGTCCGACCTGATCGGCGACCTCCAGGAGCTGTCCCGCCCGGATGCCGCGCCGGGCAGCGGGCCGATGCAGATCGTCGCGTTGCACGAGAGCGCGGAACGCGCGGTGCGGCGGGCCCGGCTGCGCGGCACCGGGCTGACGATCAACGCCGAACTGGAGCCCTGGTACGTACGGGCCGAACCCGCCGCGCTGGAACGGGCGCTGGTCAACGTGCTGGACAACGCGGTGAAGTTCAGCCCGGCGGGCGGCGTCGTGGACGTCGCGCTGCACAAGGGCGAGCTGACCGTACGGGACCGGGGGCCGGGCATCCCCGCCGACGACCTCCCGCACGTCTTCGAGCGGTTCTGGCGCTCGCCGTCCGCCCGCAGCCTGCCCGGCAGCGGGCTGGGCCTGTCGATCGTGGCCCGTACGGTCCAGCAGGCGGGCGGCGAGGTGGCGCTGCGGGCTGCGGAGGGCGGCGGGACGGTGGCGTCGCTGCGCATTCCGGGGGCGCCCACGGAGCCGCCCGCCCTGTAGCGGGCGGGGCCGCGCGGCTACTTCTTCGCGTCGCCGAACGGCAGGTCCGAGCCCACCAGGTCCGCGCGGATGCCGTCCCGCTCGACCTTGACGTTCCGCAGGTGCAGGTCCTTCGCCTCCTTGGGGAGCTCGAAGGCGAGGGACAGCCGGTCCGAGAGCTCGGGCGGTTTGAGGCTCATCACCCCGGAGATCAGCTTCGGGTCGATGCCGACCTTCTCCAGCAGCCAGGGGTGGTCCACGACCACGTCCACCAGGTTGACCTTCATCAGCTTGTCGGCGAAGCGCGGGGCCCCGGTCAGCTTGTGGAGCCGGTCCTCGTCGTGCAGCGCCGCCTTGACCGTGCCGCGCGGCACGCCGAGCCGGTCGACGACGGCGGGCACCGACAGCATCGCCTTCGCGCGCGCCGCGTCCCGGCTGATCCGGTCGGCCAGCTCGCGGTGGAGACGGAGCCCCTCGTGCTTGCCGGGCCGGTACGCGGCCACGCCGGGGATGTCGAGGAGCATGCCGTCGACGTCGGTGGAGACGCCGCGGTCGCCCTCGCGGCGGATGTGCGCCCGCGCCTCGACGCGCAGTTCCTGCCCGGCGACGTCCAGCCTGCCGTCGGCGCGGATGGAGTTGTCGCCGCGGTCGCTGAATCTCACCTGGGAGGCGCCGAGTTCGCGGTTCATGTCCTCGAAGGTCAGCAGCACGTCGCCGTCCATGCTGCCGATGACCGCGCCGCGTACGGACGTCGGCAGGTCGCCGGTGATCCGTACGTCCTTGGCGGCCGCCCGTACCTTCGCGAGCGACACGCGGTCGGCGGCGACGTCCGGGATCGTGACGTCCACTTCCTCCAGGCGCTTGTCGAGGACCTGCGTGAGGAACGGGAAGCCCTTGATGTCCACTTCGGGCGCGGTCGCCAGGTGCATGTCCTGCTGGAGCTTGTGCTGGGCCTGCTTCTCCGCGTACATCACGGCGCAGCGGTCGGCGAGCAGCGCGAAGGCGGTGAGGAAGACGGCGGTGACCAGCAGCTTCACGGTGATGGGGATGGCGGCGAAGCGTCTGCGGGCGTGGCCGCCGCGCCGGTGTACGGGCGGCGACCAGTCGTCGTCGGGGTCTTCGTCGTTCTCGTACCGCAGGCCGAGGCGGAGCGGGTCGTCCTCGGGCCCGGCGAGCGCGCCGAGTTCGTCGTACGGGTTGGGGTACGGGCGGGGGGACGGCTCGTCGGGCGGGGTGTGGGGAGTGTGCTCGACGGGGCCATGGGGAGGGTTGGGCATGCGTGTGGGGGAGCGCATCGGGCCATCCCAACACGCCAAGTCCCCCCGAACGCAAGTCCTACCGGGGGTACGTGCCGAATGTGACGGGTCTGTCGGCCGCTGCGGCACGTCGTCGGCCGCGGGGAGCCGGCGGTGTGCCGCGCGGCCCTTCCGCGGCTCTCAGCTCCCCAGGATCTCCGCTTCCTTCTCCGGGGACAGCCCGATCGGAGGGAGGTCCGAGCGCTGCGGCGCCGGGCCGGGGAGGGACTGGAGCCAGGTCCAGGTGTCGGCGACCGTCTCCGCGACCGGGCGGCACCGCAGCCCGGTGGCGACGGCCTTGGCGCAGCCTCCGGCGTGGATCGTCTCGTGCAGTTCGCCCGGCGGCAGCCAGACCGGCAGTTCGGTCCAGGGCGTGACGCCCGCGGCGAGGATCTTCTCCGGGTCGGTCCAGCGCAGTTCGGCCGCGCCGCCGGTGACGCGGGCGCAGGCGTCGAGGAGTTCGCCCATCGTGGCGTGGCCCTGGGGGCTGACCAGGTTGTACGGGCCGCCGAGCCCCTGCTCGATCGCGCCCAGGGTCCACGCGGCGAGGTCGCGGGGGTCGATGAACTGGATGCCCGAGCCGTGTGGGCCGGGGGCCAGGACCGGGCCGCCGCGGGCCATGCGGTTCAGCCACCACGGCAGTCGGCCGACGTTCTCCCAGGGGCCGAGGATCAGCCCGGCCCGTACCAGCAGCGCCCGGTCGCCGAAGGCGGCGACGGCGGCCAGTTCGCCGCCGCGCTTGGCCTCCGGGTACTCGACGTCGCCGTCGTCGGGCGAGCCGCCCACCAGCTCGCCGCTCTCGTCGAGCCCCGGCGCGCAGGGGTGCCGGTACACGGACCGGCTGGAGACGTAGGCGTAGCGCGCGGCGCGGCCGGACAGCAGCCGGGCCGCGTCCCGTACGGCCGAGGGCGCGCCCGCCCAGGTGTCGACGACGGCGTCCCACTCGCCCTCGGCGAGTCCGGCCAGGCCGTCCTCGGCGGTTCGGTCGCCGAGGACGGCGGTGACGCCCGGCGGCGGGGCGTGGCGGCCGCGGTGGAACACGGTCACCTCCCAGCCCCGCTTCAGCGCCTCCTCGGTGACGGCGCGGCCCACGAATTCCGTTCCACCCAGTATCAGCAGCTTCATGGCGGCGACTCTGCCCGACGGCGGCGAGGTACGGAAGCAGCGCACGCTCTCAGCGGAATCGCGGGTGAAACCGGGTCACTTGATGATCGTGATGCGGTCCGCGGGCGGCGGGGCCAGCGGCGCCGACGGGGTGGAGTGCGCCTTGAGGTACGCCACGAAGAGGTCGAGGTCGGACGCGCCGACGAGCTTGTTCCTGCCCTCCTTGAAGGCGGGGAAGCCGTCGCCGCCGCCGGTGAGGAACTCGTTCATCGCCACCCGGTAGGTCTTCGCCGGATCGATCGCCGCGCCGTTCAGCTTGATGGAGCTCGTCACGACGCGGTCCGCGCCCGACTTGGTGAGGTCGAGGGTGTAGGTGAGGCCCTTCGAGACCTGGAGGATGCGGGGCTGCGCCGCGTTGGCCCCGCTGACCTGCTGCTGGAGGGCGGCGACGACCTGCGCCCCGGTGAGGTCCACGGTCGTCATCATGTTGGTGAAGGGCTGGACCGTGAACGCCTCGCCGTAGGTGACGACGCCGTCGCCCTCGCCGCCCGACGCCTTGTGGGCGAGGTCGGAGCGGATGCCGCCGGTGTTCATGAAGGCGAGCTGCGCGCCGCCCTTGCCGTCCGGGGCGAGCCCTTCGAGCTGGGCGTCGGCGATGACGTCGCCGAGCGGTTTCTCGTACGCGGCCGAGCCCCGCCCGTCGATGTCCGCGGAGATGTAGCCGACGGGCTTGTTCGCGACGGGCGCGGCCACCTTGTTCCAGCGGTCCAGGAGCGAGGTCAGGTCCGGGGCCTTCGGCTGGGTGCGGTCCACGACGTGGTTCGCGGCCTTCGGCCCGCGGACGCTCGTACGGACGATGTCGCCGCCGCGGCGGTCGTAGGTGAGCGTCGTCTCCGTGTAGAGCCGGCCGAAGGAGGCGGCGGAGGTCACGGTGCGCGGGGCGCCGGAGGGGTCCGGGATGGTGCAGGCGTACGCCTGGTGGGTGTGGCCGGTGACGAGCGCGTCGACGCGGGGTGTGACGTGCTTGGCGATGTCGACGATGGGCCCGGAGATCCCGTCGCCGGGGCCGGGGCTGTCGCAGTCGTAGTTGTACGAGGTCGAGGCGGGCAGGCCGCCCTCGTGGATGAGGGCGACGATCGACTTCACGCCCTGGCGGTTCAGCTCCTTGGCGTACTTGTTGATCGTCTCGACCTCGTCGTGGAACCGGAGGCCCTTGACGCCCTCCGCCGTGACGACGTCCGGCGTGCCCTCCAGCGTGACGCCGATGAAGCCGATCTTCACGCCCTTGTGCTTCCAGACGGTGTACGGCTTGAGGATGGGGCGGCCGGTCTTCTCGTCGGTGACGTTGGCGGCGAGATACGGGAAGTCGGCGCCCTTGAAGGTCCTGCCCTTCTCGAAGCAGCCGTCCTTGGGGTGGCAGCCGCCGCGCTGCATGCGCGTCAGCTCGGCCCGGCCCTCGTCGAATTCGTGGTTGCCGACGGAGGTCACGTCGAGGCCGAGCCGGTTCATCGCCTCGATCGTCGGCTCGTCGTGGAAGAGCCCGGACAGCATCGGGCTCGCCCCGATCATGTCGCCCGCGGCGGCGGTCACGGAGTACGGGTGCCCCTCGCGGGCCGTGCGCAGCGAGTTCGCGAGGTATTCCACGCCGCCCGCGGGCACCGCCTTCGTGGTCCCGTCGGGCTGCCGCTCGGTGACGGCGCCGGAGGAGCCCTGCGGGGGTTCGAGGTTGCCGTGCAGGTCGTTGAAGGAGAGCAGCTGCACGTCGACGGTGTGCTGCGGCCGGTGGCGGGCGGCGGTGGCGCTGTCGGCGCCGGCCGGGGCGGCGGCGGAGAGCACCCCGGCGGCGGTGGCGAGCGCGGCAGCGGCGGCCGCCAGTCTTCGTACGGGACGTCCGCGGTGCGGTATGGCGGCCATGGGCTCCCCCTCGTGGGCGGCGTGGCGAGTACGTCGGGTGGGCGGCAGCCTACGGTCCGCGCGCGTAGCCCGACAGGAGGAACGGGTTACGGGCCGGTTGCCGCCCGACGACGGGGGAGGGGGCGCGCGGCGGCTCCGCCGTAGGCTCACCCCATGAGCGACATGGTGAACGAGACAGCCGGCGAGCGCCGGATCGAGGTGCTGGAGGAACTCGCGCCCCAGACGGCGCAGGCCGTGCTCGACCTGGTGGAGGAGGCGGCCCGTACGGACGGCCAGCCCGCCGTCTCCGAGCAGGGGCGGCTGCATCTGCGCGGCCGCCGCGACGGAGTGCGCCACCTGCTGCTGTGGGCCCAGGACGGGGAGCTCGTCGGGTACGGGCAGCTGGAGGACGCGGACCCGGTGGAGGCCCCGGCGGCGGAGCTGGTGGTGCGCCCCGGGCGGCGGGGGAGGGGCCACGGCCGGGCCCTGGGGAACGCGCTGCTGCGGGAGTCCGGCAAGCGGCTGCGGGTGTGGGCGCACGGCGGCCACCCGGCGGCCCGGCACCTCGCGCAGGTGCTGGGGCTCTCCCTCTTCCGCGAGCTGCGGCAGCTGCGGCGGCCGCTGAAGGACCTGGAGCTGGGCGAGCCCGTCCTGCCCGCCGGGGTGTCCGTACGGACCTTCCGGCCCGGCGAGGACGACGCGGCGTGGCTGGCGGTGAACGCGTCGGCCTTCGCGCACCACCCCGAGCAGGGCGCGCTGACGCAGCGGGACCTGGACGACCGCAAGGCGGCGGGCTGGTTCGATCCGAAGGGGTTCTTCCTCGCGGAGCGGGACGGGCAGATCGTCGGCTTCCACTGGACGAAGGTGCACGCGGCCGAGGGGCTCGGCGAGGTGTACGTGCTCGGGGTGCGGCCGGGCGCGCAGGGCGGCGGGCTCGGCAAGGCGCTGACCGCGATCGGGCTGCGCCACCTGGCGGCCGAGGGGCTGCCGACGGCGATGCTCTACGTCGACGCGGACAACGTGCCGGCGGTCACGGTCTACGAGGGGCTCGGGTTCGTGACGCACGAGACGGATCTGATGTACCGGACGGAGACCTGAGCGCCCCGGATGCCTCCGGTCGGCCTCCGTCCGTTTGACACCGGGCCGTGCCACACATCACCCTTTCACTAGGCAAATAGTGGAAGGGTGATGTGCGTGGTCGAGTTCCGCATCGACCGGCGAAGCGGAGTCGCCACCTATCTGCAGATCGTCCAGCAGACCAAGCAGGCGCTGCGGCTCGGGCTGCTCGCCCCCGGCGACAAGCTGCCCACCGCCAAAGAGGTCGTCGCGGCCACCGCCATCAACCCCAACACCGTCCTCAAGGCGTACCGGGAACTGGACCGCGAGGGCCTGGTGGAGGCCCGCCCGGGGCTGGGGACCTTCGTGCGCCGCTCGCTCGCCCGGCCGGGCGCCGCCGCCGACTCGCCGCTCCGCGCCGAACTGGCCGGCTGGATGGACCGCGCCCGCGCCGCCGGGCTCGACCGGGAGGACGCGGCCGCGCTGGTCATGTCCGTCCTGGAAGCGGAATTCGACGACGGCGGCCCGTCGCCCGCACCGAACGCAGTGACCGAGGGAACCGGATGACCGACCTGACCTATCAGCCGGACCGGACCGCCGTGGAGGCCGTCGGGCTGGGCAGCAAGCACTGGCGCGGCTGGGCCCTGCGCGACTGCACCTTCCGGATCCCCACCGGCCGCGTCTGCGCGCTCGTCGGCCCCAACGGCGCGGGCAAGTCCACCCTGCTCGCGCTGGCCGCCGGACTGCGGCGGCCGACCGAGGGCCGCATCGAGCTCTTCGGCCGCCGGCCCGCCGACCCCGCCCTGCGGCCCCGCGTCGGCTACCTCGGCCAGGACAAGCCCCTGTACCCGTACCTGACCGTCCGCGAGACGCTGCGAGTGGGCCGCGAGCTGAATCCGGACCGCTGGGACCAGGCCACGGCGGAGCGCGTACTGGGCGAGGGGCGCGTGCCGTTCGGCCGCCGGGTGGCCGCCCTCTCCGGCGGCCAGCGGACCCGCGTCGCCCTCGCCCTCGTCTTCGCCAAGCGCCCCGAGATCCTGCTGCTGGACGAGCCGATGAGCGACCTCGACCCGCTCGTGCAGCACGAGATGACGGCCGCCCTGATGACCGAGGCCGCCGAGCACGCCACCACCGTCCTGATGTCCTCGCACGTCCTCGCCTCCCTCGACGGGATCTGCGACTACCTGCTGCTGGTGGCCGGCGGCCGGGTGCGGCTCGCGGGCGAGGTGGAGGACCTGCTCGCCGCGCACTCGCTGGTCGTCGGCCGCAAGGACGGGAGCGCGCACCGGCCGGAGCTGGCGCCGCACACCGTCATCGAGTCGCGCACCACCGGCCGCCAGCTCACCGCGCTCGTACGGTCCGAGGGCCCGGTCACCGGCCCCTGGGAAGCCGTCGAACCGTCCCTGGAGGAGCTGCTCCTCGGCTATCTGCGCTCGCCCGCCGCCCCCTGCCTGTTCACCCCCAGCGCCGAGCCGCGCGCCCGGAAGGCGGCGGCATGACGGCGACTGCGACGACCGGGCGCACGCCGCGCACCGCCTCGGACCCGCACCGTTCGCCGGTGCACGGGGTCACCTGGCTGGTGCTGCGCCAGCACCGGCTCACCCTGTGGATATCGGCGGTCGTCTTCCTCGCGCTCGTCATCGAACTCGTGTGGCTGCGCACCGCCATGACGGATTACATCCGTACGACCCTGCGGCACTGCGCCGACGCCGGCGCGCACACCGACTGCGCCACCGAGGCCATGGGGGTCGAGACGGACTACGGCGAGCTGCTCAGGGCGACCGGGCTGTTCGTCGGGCTCCTGCCGCTGCTGTTCGGCCTGTTCGTGGCCGGGCCGGTGATCGCCCGCGAGCTGGAGAGCGGCACGTACCAGCTGGCCTGGACGCAGTCCGTCACCCCGATGCGCTGGTTCGCGGCCAAGCTCGCGCTGCCCGCCGTCCTCGCGGTCTCGGGCCTCACGGCGCTCAGCGCGCTGCACACCTGGGCCTGGTGGCCGGTCCAGGACCTGCTGCCCGGCCAGAGCTGGTACCAGGGCTTCGACAAGCTCGGCGTCGCGCCCGTGGCGTACGCCCTGCTCGGCGTCGCCGTCGGCGCGACAGCCGGGCTGCTGATCAAGCGCACGCTCGTCTCGATGGCCGTGACGCTGGTCGTCTTCGAGGTGCTGACCTGGGCGTTCGCGGCGCTGCGGCCGTATCTGGCGGGGTCCCGCACGAAGGTCGGCAAGGACTTCCCGACCCTGAACAGCATGGACTGGGGGTGGCGGCAGGGGTACGTCACCGCGACCGGCGGCCACCTGCCCGAGGAGGCGTGCCCGGTCCGCTCGACCGTGCAGCAGGAGTGCCTCACCGATCACCACGTGGTCGGCGGGTTCAGCGATTACCACCCCGCCTCGCAGTTCTGGACGCTCCAATGGACGCAGGCGGCGCTGGTCGTCGTCCTCGCCGCGGCGCTCGTGTGGTTCACGGTGGGCTGGATGCGGCGCGGCAACCGCTGAGGGCTGTATCCCCGGCATCCTCCGCGGCGTCCAGCGCGACGTCCCCGCGGCGCCGTCGACGCCGCGGGGTAGCGTCCCGATTTCCTAAGCGCCATGTGCGCGTTACCGGCGATTCAATTGCGGTTGCGAGCATCGCTGAATGCAGCCCGCTGTGCCCGATCCCCCCGACCGCAGGCTCCGCGCCGCCCACGAGCCGCTTTCCGACGCGCCCGTGGTACCGCTCGCGCGGAACAATGGCCACATGCTGCATTCTCCGCAGGAGCGTCCGTCGGACCCCCGGAAGACCGCACGGAACCAGGCCCCGGCCGACCCGCCGCCGCAGCCCTCGGTCGGCTCCATAGCGGCGCACCGCCCGCACGCCGTGGGCGCGCCCGCCGTCCGGGAGCTGGAACCCGACCTGGACGCGGACCCCGACGCGTACGACGAGGACGCCTCCCGGCGGGCGGACGGCGAGGACCTGCCGCAGGGCCGCTTCCTGGACCGGGAGCGCAGTTGGCTCGCGTTCAACGAACGGGTGCTGGAACTCGCCGAGGACCCGGCGACGCCGCTCCTCGAACGGGCTAATTTCCTGGCCATCTTCGCGAGCAACCTCGACGAGTTCTTCATGGTCCGGGTCGCCGGCCTGAAGCGGCGCATCGCGACCGGCGTGGCGACCCGCTCGGCGTCCGGGCTCCAGCCCCGCGAGGTGCTGGACCTGATCTGGACCCGGTCGCGGGAGCTCATGGCCCGGCACGCGGCCTGCTACCAGCAGGACGTCGCCCCCGAACTGGCCGAGGCGGGTATCCACCTGATCCGCTGGCCCGAGCTGACGGAGAAGGAGCAGAACCGCCTCTTCACGCTCTTCCGGCAGCAGATCTTCCCCGTGCTCACCCCGCTCGCCGTGGACCCCGCGCACCCCTTCCCGTACATCTCGGGGCTCTCGCTCAACCTCGCCGTCGTCGTGCGGAACCCGGTCAGCGGACATGACCACTTCGCACGTGTGAAGGTTCCGCCGCTGCTGAACCGCTTCCTGGAGGCGTCGCCGCAGCGGTACGTGCCGCTTGAGGACGTCATCGCGGCCCACCTGGAGGACCTCTTCCCCGGCATGGAGGTGCTCGCGCACCACATGTTCCGGGTCACCCGCAACGAGGACCTGGAGGTCGAGGAGGACGACGCCGAGAACCTCCTCCAGGCGCTGGAGAAGGAGCTCATGCGGCGCCGCTTCGGGCCGCCGGTGCGCCTGGAGGTCGAGGAGTCCATCGACCCGTACGTGCTCGACCTGCTGGTCCGCGAGCTCAAGGTGAGCGACGCCGAGGTCTACCCGCTGCCCGGCCCGCTGGACCTCACCGGGCTGTTCGGGGTCGCGGCGCTGGACCGGCCGGAGCTGAAGTACCCCAAGTTCGTGGCGGGCACCCACCGGGACCTCGCCGAGGTGGAGTCCGCGTCCGCCCCCGACGTCTTCGCCGCGCTGAGGGAACGGGACGTGCTGCTGCACCACCCGTACGACTCGTTCTCCACCTCGGTCCAGGCGTTCCTGGAGCAGGCGGCGGCCGACCCGGCCGTGCTGGCCATCAAGCAGACCCTGTACCGGACCTCGGGCGACTCGCCGATCGTGGACGCGCTGATCGACGCCGCCGAGTCCGGCAAGCAGGTGCTGGTCCTGGTGGAGATCAAGGCGCGCTTCGACGAGCAGGCCAACATCAAGTGGGCGCGGAAGCTGGAGGAGGCCGGCTGCCATGTCGTCTACGGGCTGGTGGGGCTCAAGACGCACTGCAAGCTCTCCCTCGTGGTGCGCCAGGAGGGCGACACGCTGCGCCGCTACTCCCATGTGGGGACCGGCAATTACCACCCGAAGACCGCGCGGCTGTACGAGGACCTCGGGCTGCTGACCGCCGACGCGCAGGTGGGCGCGGACCTCTCGGACCTCTTCAACCGGCTGTCCGGGTACTCCCGGCGGGAGAACTACCGGCGGCTGCTGGTCGCCCCGACGTCGCTGCGCGACGGCCTGCTCTCGCGGATCGCCAAGGAGGTCGCGGGCCACCGCGAGGGGCGGCCCGCGTACATCCGCATCAAGGTCAACTCGATGGTGGACGAGGCCGTCATCGACGCGCTGTACCGGGCGTCCATGGCCGGCGTGCCGGTCGACGTGTGGGTGCGCGGCATCTGCGCGCTGCGGCCGGGCGTAGCCGGGCTGAGCGAGAACATCCGGGTGCGCAGCGTGCTCGGCCGCTTCCTCGAACACTCACGGGTGTTCGCCTTCGGGAACGGCGGCGAGCCCGAAGTCTGGCTCGGCAGCGCCGACATGATGCACCGCAACCTCGACCGGCGCATCGAGGCGCTGGTACGGGTCGCCGACCCGGCCCACCGCGCCGCGCTGAACCGGCTGCTGGAGTCGGGCCTGTCCGACTCCACCGCCTCCTGGCACCTCGGCCCGGACGGCGGCTGGACGCGGCACGCCACGGACGGGGACGGCCGGCCGCTGCGGAACGTGCAGGAGATGCTCATAGACGCCCGGAGGCGCCGGCGTGGCTCATCAGCGACCCCATGACCGGCCGGCGCCGACCGCCACGACCGCTCCGGCGATCCCGGCCGCCGCTCCGGCGACTCCGGCCGCTCCGACCGCTTGCGCCGCGGGGCCGCGGGGGTCGGCCGATGTGCCCGCGCCGCGCCGTGCGGACCGCTACGAAGACAGCCTCCGGGGCCTCCGGGGGGAGGACATGATGACGAACGACGCGGCAGGGACGGCATCCGCTCCTCCGATGACCGCCGGACCGTCCGGACCGTCCGGCCCGACGGCCGCCGACGTGCTCTCCCGCTACCTCAACGCGCGGTCCGCGGACTTCCTGCGCAGCCTGCGGCTCCACGCGGAGAGCGGCGCCGACGCGGACGACGCCGTCGAGGCCGCCCGGCTGCTGCGCCGCTCCGCGCGGCGGATCAGCGGGGCGCTGTACGTCTACCGCCCGCTGACGGACACCGACTGGTCGGACCAGCTCCGCGCGGAACTCGCCTGGCTGTCGGGCACGCTGGCGCGCGAGCACGCGTACGCGGCGCGGCTGACGCGCCTGCGGGGCGCGCTGCACCGCCTCTCCGGGGCGGCCGACCGGCCGCAGCAGGCGGGAGCGGAGCGGGGCCGGGCGCGGGCGGAGGGCGAGCGCCCGGCGAGCGCGCTGACGGTGGGCGCGGCGCGCGCCGGGGCGCTGCTGGAGCGGCAGTTGACGCTGGCGCGGACTCGCGCGCACTCGGCGGCGCTCCAGTCGATGGGGTCCTCGCGCTTCCACGCGGTGGCCGACGCGGTCGCCGTACTCGCCTCCGAAGCGCCGCTGGACCCCGCCGCCGAGGACCTGCTGGCCCACCAGGCGCTGCCGCGGCTGGCCGGGCACACGCACCAGCGGCTCATCGAGGCGGTGCAGGCGCTGCCGCTGGGCCTGGCCGGACATCCGTACAACGCCGAGGCGCTCGTACACGGCCTGGCCGCCGCCGAGACCGCCGACGCGCCGCCGGCCGCGGAGCGCCAGGACGCGCCCTGGCACCACGTACGGCAGCTCGTACGGCTGCGCCGGTACGCGCAGGAAGTGCTGGACCTGCCGGGCCTGGGCGCACCGGGTTTCCCGGACGAGGAAGGGGAACCCGGCTTCGCGGCGCGGCTCCTGGGGGCGAGCCAGGCCCTCGACCGCCACCGCGACGCCGCCGAAGCCGCCGCCGCGGCGGCCTCCGCCGCCCGTACGCCCCGCATCGCCCCGGCCACCGCGTACGCTCTCGGCGTGCTCCACGCCGATCAACGGCACGAGGTGGAGGCGGCGCGGTTCTCCTTCGGGCGGATCTGGCAGCGGCTGACGGCGGCGCCGGCGAAGACGGCGCCGTGACGCGGACGGGCGCTCGGGCGCCGTACGGCCGGAGGATACGAGCGATGGGCGGAGCGACGGAATGACCATGGTGGACGGGACCATCCGCGCGGCGGGCTGCGTACTGTGGCGGCGCGGTCCGGTCGACGGGCGGCTGGAGATCGCCCTCGTACACCGCCCCAAGTACGACGACTGGTCCCACCCCAAGGGCAAGCTGAAGCGCGGCGAGGACGCCCTGACCGGCGCGAAGCGCGAGGTCCTGGAAGAGACCGGCATGCACTGCGCGCCGGGCCCGGTCCTCCCCACCGCCCACTACATGGCGGGCGCGCGGCCCAAGGAGGTCCGCTACTGGGCGGCGGAGGCGACGGAGGGCTCCTTCGAGCCCAACCGGGAAGTGGACCGCCTGCTGTGGCTGCCGCCCGCCGCGGCGCGCGCCCGCCTGACGCAGGACCGCGACCGCCCCTTGGTCGACGCACTGCTGGCGGCCCTGCATCTGGCGTGACGCGGCCCGCCTGAGTTGATCAGGTGTGCGGGGCGACCGGGCGCGCCCTGATGGCGAAGGCGGCCAGGGCCATCATCAGCGCGCCGAAGACGGCGGCGCAGGCGTACACCGTGAAGCCCGCGCCGGCGTTGCCCGCGGCGAGGAGCTCGCCGCCGACCCACGGCCCGAAGACGGCCCCGAAGCGGCCCATGCCGGCGACCCAGCCGAGGGCGGTGGGCCGGTCCTCGTCGCCATGGTGGGCGCCCACCGTCGCGTAGACCATGGCCTGGGCGGAGAAGAGCAGCAGGCCCGCGAGGAAGACCACCGCGTACAGGACGCCGACCGGCATCCTGACGCCCATGAGGTAGACGAAGACCGCGGTCAGGACGAACCAGGCGATGACGACGGCGCGCGGGCCGATCCTGTCGGCCGTGCGGCCGGCGATGAGCATGCCGCAGATGCCTCCGACGTTCAGGAACGTCGAGAACAGGAGCGAGTCGCCGGTGTCGTAGCCGAGATCGACCATGATCTTCGGCAGCCACTGGCCGACCCCGTAGACCAGGAGCAGGCCGGCGAAGGACGTCAGCCAGAAGCACAGGGTGGTGGTCCACCGGCCGCCCCGGAAGAGGTTCTTCAGCGCGGCCAGCTTGTCCGTGCCGCTCTCCTTCGCCTCGGGCAGGTCGGTGCCGAAGTCGGCGGCGAGCGCCTCGGCCTCGGCGCGGCGGCCGCGGGTGAGCAGGTTGGCCGGCGACTCGGGCAGCGCCTTGAGGGCGACCGGCAGCAGGACCAGGGCCGGGATCGCGGAGGCGATGAAGGCCGAGCGCCACCCGAAGTCCTCGACGAGCCACAGCGCGAGGAGCGGGGCCAGGGCGCCGCCGGTCTGGTGCGCGGTCATGATGACGCCGGTGGCGAGGGCGCGGCGGCCTCGGGAGGCGAACTCCATGCCGTACGAGATGGCGATCGGCAGCAGCGCGCCGAGCCCGAAGCCGCATACGAGGCGGAAGAACCCGAACTGGCCGGAGGTCTGGGACCAGCCCGTGCCCAGCGTGGCGAGGGTGAAGAGCGCGACGCTGGAGAAGACGGTGTTGCGGCGGCCGATCCAGTTCGACGCCATGCCGGAGAGGATCGTGCCGATCAGCATGCCGAAGGTGGAGTAGCTGCCGATGGCGCCCGCGGTGGCGGCGGTGAGCCCGAGGCTCTTGCCGCCGAGCATCTTCGGGAGCACGGAACCGTAGATGAACGTGTCGATGCCGTCGAGGAGGACGAGCCCCCAGCACAGGGCGATGACGGCGGTACGGCTTCTGCGGGCGGCCGGTAACGCGCTTGCCTGGGCGAGCGGGGAGGCGGCGGAGGAGGACGTCATTGTTCCCTCTCGTGCGGGACAGCAGGGCGGGGCCCCGCCCCTGGCTGCAAGGGCGGTGGGGAAGTCGGGGCGGTGGGGCAGTCGGACCGGCCGGACGGGCCGGACCGGGGCGGTCAGGCCTGGGCGGGAGGCGTGCCGTGGGTATGGAACGACGCGATGGTCCGCAGCCCCCATGCCTGGCCCTTCGCGCGCTCCTCCTCGGTCCAGGTGACCAGCGGCCAGTCGGGGGCGAGCACGAGGCGGCTGAGCGGGTTGCACAGCTCGACGCGGTTGCCGCCCGGCTCGTAGACGTACAGGAAGAACGTCTGCTGGATGGCGTGCTTGTGCGGGCCCGTCTCGATGAAGACACCGGTGTCGATGGCGAGGTCGGCGGCGCGCAGGATGTCCTCGCGGGTGTCGGTCGCGAAGGCGATGTGGTGCAGGCGGCCCTCGCTGCCGGTCCAGTCCTCGGTGTAGACGACGTCGTACGACTTGTCGGTGAAGGTGAGCCAACGGGCCCCGATCTCGCCGGAGTCGAGCTGGATCTGCTCGGTGGGGCGGGCGCCCAGGACGTGCTGCTGGAACTCGGCGTTGGCCAGTACGTCGGCGGCCAGGAAGTTGACGTGGTCCAGGCGCCGCACCCCCACCCCCCTGTTGGGCTTGGCCTGCGGCTGGTTCTTCAGGGCGGGCCGGAGGCCGCCGGGGGCCGTGTAGTGCTCGCTCTCCCAGTACAGGGCGTGTTCGTGGCCGTCGGGGTCGGTGGTGACGTACAGCTTGCCGAGACCGGGCTCGTCCTCGGTCCAGTGCCCGGTGCCGCCCGCGTCCTCGACGGCCCGCACGCGGCGCCGGAGCGCCTCCTCGCTGGAGACGCGCAGGGCGAGCCGGCCGGGGCCGGGCCGGTCGCGGGCGGTGAGGACCAGGCTGTGGTGCTCGTAGTCGTCGAAGGTGCGCAGGTACACGGTGTCGCCGCGCTGTCCGTTGACCGTCAGGCCGAGGAAGTCGGTGAAGAAGACCACGGAGGCGTCCAGGTCCGGGGTGAACAGCTGGGCGTGGCCGATGTGGGCGATGTCGCCGAGGGGCGGGGTCATCCTTGGCCTCCTGTGGTGATGGGCGCGGAAAGTGGTGCGGTCTTGGGCAGCGGTGCCGTCTCGGGTGACCGGGGGAAGACGGTGCCGTCGAAGATCTTGCGGGCCGTGCGGACCACGGCGGTGCGGCGGACGCGGGGCGGGCCGTCGGGGGAGGGGGCGGTGGCCGTGAGGCCGCTTTCGGTGTCGGCGTCGCTGTCGCTGTTGCTGTCGATATCGGCGTCGGCGTCGGTGTCGATGCCGGTGTCGATGTCGATGTCGGTGAACCCTGTGGGGTGCTCGATGCGGAGCCGCTCGCCCCGCTCCGGGAGCGCCGCGATGCCGTGCGCGACGCTTCCCTCGACCCGCAGCCCCGCGGCCACGCTCGCCGCGCCGAGTACGCCGATCGAGGTGTGGCAGCGGACCGGGATGAAGGTGCGGGCGGTGACCGCGCCGCCGTGGCGGGGCGGGGCGAGCAGGGTGAGCTTGGGCACGGTCGCCGTGGAGACGTCGCCGAGGCCCATCAGCTCGGCCGCCGCGAGCCGGATCTCCCGTAGCCGTTCGGCGAGCGCGCCGTCCGCCTCCAGATCCGCCGGTTCCTCGTAGCCGGTGACTCCGAGGTGCTCGGCGGGGATCAGGACTGTCGGCATGCCGTTGTCGACGCAGGTGACCTCAGTACCGGCGACCGTGTCGCGCACGCGCCCCGTGGGCAGCAACTCGCCGCCTCCCGAAGGGAATTCGAGGACTGTGGCGGCTGCTTTCCCAGGAACGCCGGAGATCTCCGTGCCGCCCGCGTAGTCGACGTGCCCGCCAGGTGTCGGGAAGGTCGCCGTGGCGAGTTCACCGGAGTTCACCATGCGGATGCGTACGGACGTCTCACCGTCGCCGGGGGCGACCAGGCCGCGTTCGACGGAGAACGGGCCGACTCCGGCGAGCAGGTTGCCGCAGTTCTGACGACCCGACACTTCGGCTTTCTCGACCCCGACTTGGAGGAAGAGAAAGTCGACGTCGGCCTCGGGTCCGGTGGATAAGGACACCACGGCGACCTTGCTCGTCAGCGGGTGCGCCCCGCCGAGTCCGTCGATCTGGCGCGGGTCCGGGCTGCCCATGATGCGCAGTAACAGGCTGTCGCGGGCGGCCGGCTCGGCGGGCAGGTCGTCGGCCAGGAAGTACGCGCCCTTGGACGTGCCGCCGCGCATCAGCATGCAGCGCACCCCCGCGGCCCCGTTCATGAACCCCCCTCCGCCATTTGTCCTTGGTGCTCCTCGTACGTCCGGTACTGGACGCCGAGCCGTTGAAGCGTGTCCCTCAGCCCGTAGCGGTCGAGGCCGAGTTGCCCCTCCAGGAAGGCGGCGCGGGCTCCGGCCTCCTTCTGTTCGCGGGCCCTGGACGCCTCGGCGGTCCGCCGGGCGTGCCGGCGTTCGACGACCACGACGCCGTCGTCGTCGGCGACGATCACGTCACCGGGGCGGATCACCTGGCCGCCGATCGCGACGGGCACGTTGACGCTGCCGCCGGTCGCCTTGACCGTGCCCTGCGAGCTGACGGCGGCGGACCAGGCGGGGAAGCCCATCGCCCGCAGTTCGGCGGTGTCCCGGATGCCGGTGTCCATGACGACGCCGCGCACGCCGCGCCGCGCGAGGGCCGTGGCGAACAGCTCACCGAACAGGCCGTCCGTGCACGGTGAGGTGGTGGTGACGACGAGGATGTCGCCCTCGCCGCACTGCTCGACCGCCGCGTGGAGCATGAGGTTGTCGCCGGGCCAGGACAGCACCGTGACGGCGGTGCCCGCGACGCGTACGCCCTGCTGGACCGGGCGCAGATGCGTGCCGAGGAAGCCGGTACGGCCCATCGCCTCGCCGACGGTGGCCGTGCCGTAGCCGGCGAGCGCCTCGACGTCCTCCGCTTCGGCTCTGGGCGGACCGGTGACGATGACGCCGGGCATCAGGCGGACTCCTTGGTTCTGGGCGGACCGGTGACGATGACGCCGGGCATCAGGCGAGCTCCTTCGCGATCTGCGGGTACGGGCGCATGTACGCCTCGGCCATGGTCTTGTGGGCCAGGCCCAGGTTCGGTCCGGCGTTCCGCTTGAGCTGCACCCCTCGGCGTACGGCGAGATCCGTGTAGTAGTCCCAGAGGTGCTGCTGCGCGCCGAGGCACTCCATGGCCTCGCGCTTGGTCTCCCACACCTCGGTGATGTCGAGCAGCACCTCGGGCTTGAAGCCGCTCATCTCGGGCTGGTGCGGCTCGAAGTAGAAGACGGGCGGAGCGCCGATGATGTCGCCCTCGCCGGGGTAGCCGATGGCCTGCGCGAGGACGCGGGCCTCCAGGGCCATGCGGTTGGCGGCGGGGTGGTCGCCGTTGTACGGGTCCGCGACCGGGTGGGTGAGTACGACGTCGGGCTGGGCGGCGCGGTAGACCGCGACGAGCTGATCGGTCAGCTCGGCGGTGGCCACCAGGGGATAGTCGCCCGCGTCGTAGAAGCGGATCTCCGCGCCGAGCGCGGCGGCGGCGCGCTCGGCCTCGTCGCGGCGTAACTCCTTGATCTCGTCGAGCTTCCTGCCCTCGCGCCACGCCTGGGCGGACTCGCCGCGTTCGCCGAAGGTCAGGCACGCGATGGTGACCTTCTCGCCGCGGGCGGCGGCCAGGGCGATGGCGCCGCCCGCCCGCCACACGAAGTCCCCGGCGTGTGCGGTGATGACGAGGGTCGATCGTGGCGGGGCGGTGGCGGGTAGGCCGTTGCCGTGGGTCATGCTGCGTCTCCTTGGTGACAGGTGTGCCCAACCCGCCCCAGGAGCGCGTCAGTCGGCGCGCAGAGCGCCGAGCACGCTGCTGAGGTGGGCCCGAACGGCCGCTTCGGCCGCTTGCGGATCCCTGGCGCGGATCGCCTTGATTACCGCCAGGTGCTCACTCAGGGACTGCTGCGGACGCCCGGGGCGCAGTGCCAACTGAAAGCGATGGCGGACCAGTTGGGCGTTGAGCCGCTCCAGGAGGCCGACGGCCGTGTGCTGGCCGGAGATGTCCCGGATCAGGGCGTGCAGGTCGTGGTTGAGCTCGGAGTAGGTGACCGGGTCGCCGTCGGCGACCGCCTTGGCCATGGCTTCGCCGATGCCGGTCAGCTCGTCGAGCTGCGCGTCGGTGGCGACCTCCGCCGCCTTGGCCGCGCACAGCCCTTCGAGTGCCATCCGGCACTCCGTGATCTCCACGGCCTCCGCGAGGGTGACCACGCGCACCCGCGATCCGCGGTTGCGGATCCGCTCGACCAGCCCCTCGGAGGTGATCTCCAGCAGTGCGGCGCGCATGCTGGCGCGCGTGACGCCGTACTGCTCGGCGAGCTCGTTCTCCATCAGCCGCTGCGCCGGCGCCATTTCGCCCTGCATGATCGCCTTCCGCAACCGCTCCAGCGCGTACTGCTTGGCCTGCTCTCCGGAGCCTGGACGGGCTTCCTTCGGCATGTGCCCTCCCTGAGTGAGTGCCTGTCGACGCTAAATCTAGGCGAACAGAATTGTCAACGATTTTGTTAGCACTTCATGGGCGCAGGGTCGCAGGGCTCCCGTTCGCGGTGGTGGGGGCGAGGAGGGCGAGGGCGGCTGCGGGGCGTCGCCTTGTCGGCAGCCGCCGATGTCCGGACGCAACAAGGCCCTGCTTCCCCGGAGTTCGGGGAAGCAGGGCCCGGCGGTCTCAGTGCATGAGTCGGAGAGCGGTGACGACGAGAGCGTCGGGGGCGGGGGAGACGTAGTAGACGACGAAGACGCCGCCCACGGTGACCTCGCGATAGTCGCGATCCCCCTTGATCGCGGCGGATCCGTGCCCGTACGGATCGGTGCCCAGGGTCTTGGTCATCGCCTGTTCGAAGGCTGCGCGGAACTCCGGGCGCATCGCGCGGCGGGCGGCTTCGGCCGGGTTCGCGTACTGGATCCGGTAACGGCTCACGCCGCCCCCGGGCGAGAGTTGTCCTGCGAGGTGCAGCCGGAGAAGTCGCCGGTCTTCAGGCGGGCGACGATGGCGTCGTCCTCTTCTTCGGCCTCGGCCGGCAGCGCCCATCGGGCGAGCACGCGGTGCAGGTCCTGGGCCGGGGTCCGGCCGATCTCCGCGTCGTACGCTTCGGCGTCCGCTGTGCCCAGGGTGGCGCGGATGCCCTCGATGGTCGCCGGGATCTCCATCGGTTGCCCTCCGACGCGGGTGGTCCACGTCGCTGCCGCGATATCGCTCACGCTCGCCCTCCCTGGTCCTGCTGTCACCGTCACCGTACGCCGCCGCCGGGTGCGAAGCCGTGTGCGAAGCCTTCAATCAGGCGCGCGAGGTGGGGTTTTGGCGGTACTGTGACCGGGTCATCACGCTCCGTGCGTACGTACGGAGCGGCCCCCAGTGGTGCTCCAACACCGGTCTGAGGGCCTTCACCGCGAGTGGAAATCAAGGTCCCACCGAGATGCTTCGGCATGTTATCGCGCCCATCGGGCGCTACGTGAAGGCGTCGCACGACGTCGTCCGTCATTGTCGTCTGAACAGTGACGCCAAGATCCTCCTCATCTACGTACAGGGCCTCCCCGAGTCCGAGACCGCCAAGCCGCTCAGCGAGCACGCGGAGCGGGTCGGGATCAAGGGGCGGGCGTTCCAGAAGGCCAAGCGACTGCTCACCGAGGACGGCTACTTCCACGACTGGCGGGAGCAGGTCGAGCGCGGGCGCTGGATTACGGATCAGGTCTTCTCCAACACCGTTCTGAGCGGCGAGGAGGCGGCCCGGGTGCGGGACGGGGTCCCGCCGAGTGTGCAGTCTCCGACGGTCGGCGGGCCGACCGGTCGGACGGCCGGTGACTATCTCCGTAAGAAGAAGAACGAGGAGAAGAACTCCTCCCACCCACCCACCGTCGCTCCGCTCGAAGAACCGAGCGCCCAGGGGCACCCGGACGGACCAGCCGTCTCGGACGGGTCGGTCGTCTCTGAGGAGCCGGTC